>NZ_JBFRDQ010000021.1:0-47367 GCF_052113865.1 Allobosea sp. TAB14
CGATCCGCCTGCCATGGGAGGGACAGGCCGGTCTTCCATCCGACTCCACAACCCGATCCGCCTGCCATGGGAGGGACAGGCCGGTCTTCCATCCGACTCCACAACCGGTGATGGAAGCCTTTGTTCCCTCCGGCCATTTCCACGAGTTCCCGCCCGTCATGCTCGACAGCCTGATCGCCGTCTTCCTCGTCATTGCGACGGGCTGGTTCCTCAAGGTTCGCGAGATCGTCTCGCCGGCACATTGGATCGGCGTCGAGCGGCTGACCTATCAGGTGCTCTTCCCGGCCGTCGTCATCTACACGCTGGCGATGGCCAATCTCGGCGACCTGCCCGTGCTGGCCATGGGCTTTAGCCTCGTCCTCGCCATTCTCAGCGTCGCGGCCCTGTTGCTGCTGGCGCGCCCGCTGCTCGCGCGGGCCGGCATCGACGGGCCGGCCTTCACCTCGATCTTCCAGGGCTCGGTGCGCTGGAACACCTTCGTCGCGCTCGCCCTCGCCTCCGGGTTGCAGGGCCGCACCGGCGCGACGCTGATGGCGATCGCGGTGGCGTCGATGATTCCGCTGCTCAACGTGATCTGCGTGCTGGTGCTGGCGCGCTTCGCCAATGGCAAGCCGATGAGCGCCAGCGCGACCATCCGCTCGATCCTGTACAACCCCTTCATCTGGTCGTCCGCGGTGGGGCTCACCCTCAACCAGGTGCAATGGGCCATGCCCACGGCCTTCATCGGCTATCTCGACGTGCTCGGCCGCGCCTCGCTCGGGATCGGGCTGCTCGTGGTCGGGGCCGGGCTCGACCTGAAGCGGCTGGCCCGACCGAACCTGGCGCATGGCGTCGCGGTTCTGCTCAAGCTCGTCGCGATGCCGCTGGCGGCATGGCTCTTTGCCGGGCTTTTCGGCGTGACGGGCCCCGCCCTGACGATGACGATCATCGCGGGCGCCGTGCCCACGGCGACGGCTGCTTATTTCCTGGCCCGGGACCTCGGCGGAGACGCGCCGCTCATGGCCGAGATCACCACCTTGCAGACTCTGCTCGCGCTCGCCACGATACCGGTGGCAGTCCTTCTTCTGGGATAGAATCCGCCGATTTTGGAGGAAAAGCGCCCAATCACACCGGCTCTCTTCCTCTTGCCTCGAAGGCTGGCGCCTTATGCGAGCACAGGGCGGAACCATATCCTAAAACTTGTATTTAATTACATATACACCCTATAAGTGCATTACTGGCGTTGAGCCGGCGACAGTGAACGACTGGCCTCCAACCATGAGGGAGTCTGCCCGCGATGAATCCGGTCGATAAGGTCCGGTCCGCGTATAGCGATGCCGAACAGGAAGCCGAGTTGCCGGAACGGCCGCTTTCGCCGTTCGAGGCYGCGAGTTTCATCGAGGGGATGACGGCGGAGCTGCGCCGGATGGCCCGGAACGCCAAGCTCGACACCCTGTCCTATTTCCTCGAAATGGCGCGGATCGAGGCCTCGGCGCAGATCGAGCAGATCGCAGAGCGGAAGCTCGACGCCTGATCCGGACCAGTCCTGTAGCGAAGCGGGAAGCCCTCAGGCGCCCGCGCGCGACAGGCCGCCTCCAGGATGCCGCAGCACGGCTCCGGTCAATTCCAGTTCGATCAGCGCGCGCCCGACATCCCGCGCCGGATAGCCGCTCGCGCGCACCAGATCGTCCAGAGCGACCGGCGTCGGGCTCAGCAGCCCGAGCAGGTTCGAGCCGATATCGTCCGCCTCGCCCGTCCCGGCCGGCGGCGCGGGCGCAAAGCCATCGCGATCGCTTCCGGCCGCCTCGGTGACCGGCGGCTTCGTCACATCCGGCAGGTCGAGCTCGTCCCAGAGCGGTTCGCCCGCGCTCGCCACAGCCTCCTCCCGCATGGCCTGATGCTGGTGGAAAAGGTCGTCCCGCCGCCCTACCATGGGGCGCAGCGCCTCGACGACATGCGCGGCCTCCGCGCAGAGCGTGGCGCCCTCGCGGATGAGATGGTTACCGCCCTCGGCCCGCGGGTCGAGCGGCGAGCCCGGCACGGCGAAGACCTGCCTGCCCTGCTCATTGGCGAAGCGTGCGGTGATGAGCGAGCCGGAGCGGCGCGCCGCCTCGACGACGACCGTGCCGAGCGCGAGCCCCGAGACGATGCGGTTGCGGCGCGGAAAATCACGGCCGCGCGGCTCGTAGCCGAGTGGCATCTCGCTGATGAGGGCTCCCTCGGCCGCGATGCGCTCGGCAAGCCCCCCATTCTGAGGCGGGTAGATCCGGTCGAGGCCGCCGGCCAGGACGGCGATGGTTCCCGTCGCGAGGCTCGCCTGATGGGCGGCGGTGTCGATGCCGCGCGCGAGGCCGGAGACGATGGCGAAGCCCGCCTCCCCGATCTCGCGCGCCAGCCGGCGGGTGAAGGTCAATCCCGCAGCCGAGGCGTTGCGCGAGCCGACCAGCGCCACCGCCGGCAGTTTCGGGAATTCTCCGCGTATCGCGACGAGCGGCGGCGCGGAATCGATCGCTCGCAGGGGCAGCGGATAGTCGGCCTCGCCCAGCGCGACGAAGCGGCCGCCGAGACGGTGCAACCCATCCATCTCGCGCTCGGCTTCGGCCTCCGGAAAGATGCGGATGTTGCGGCCGGCCTGCCGCGCGAGGTCGGGCAATGCCTCCAGCGCAGGGCCGGCACCGCCGAAGCGGTTCGTGAGAGAACGAAAGCTGCGCGGCCCGATGCCGTCGCTGCGGATCAGCCTCAGCCAATCGAGGCGCTGGCGATCGGAGAGGACGATGCCAGCAGCCATGCCATCAGCCCTTCTGGCCGATCTTGCCTTCGCTGCCGGCCAACAGCCGGGCGATATTGGCCCGGTGCATGATCCAGAGCAGGAGGGTGAGGACGGCCATCACCGCCGCCGCCTGATGCATCCCTGCGGCAAACCAGAGCAGCAGCGGCGTCAGCACGCTCGCCGTCAGCGCCGCGAGCGAGGAATAGCGCGAGAGCCAGGCCACGCAGAGCCAGATCGCGGCAAAGGCGAGCGCGATCCAGCCATTGAGGCCGATCAGCACGCCGAGATAGGTCGCGACACCCTTGCCGCCCTTGAAGCCGATCCAGACCGGGAAGAGATGGCCGAGAAAGGCGCAGACCGCGGCGGCCAGCGCCGCCTGCGGCCCGCCGAGCCAGTGCCAGGCGACGAGGACGGCCACCGTGCCCTTGAGCATGTCACCGACAAGCGTCGCCGCCGCGAGCTTCTTGTTGCCGGTGCGCAGCACATTGGTGACTCCGTCCAAACCCTGAGCCCTCATCCTGAGGAGCAGCCGTAGGCTGCGTCTCGAAGGATGCTCCAGATTGCGCCGGAGCCTTCTGGAACATCCTTCGAGACGCCATTCCTTTGGGAATGGCTCCTCAGGATGAGGGCTCAGGCTCCCAAACAGGTATTCAGCCCGGCCCGAGCTCGTAAACAGCCCGCCCGCCGACGAAGGTCGTCTGCACGATGCCCTGAAGCCGCGCCTCGTCGAAGGGCGAGTTCTTGGCGCGGGATTTCAGCTTGCGTTTGTCGACGACGAAGGGCGCATCGGGGTCGAGCAGGATGAGATCGGCCGGGGCGCCCGCAGCGAGCCTGCCGCCGCCAAGCCCGAGCAGCCCGGCAGGGCGCGTCGAGAGGGCGGCCAGTAGCGCGGACAGGCCGATCTGCTCCGACTGCACCATGCGCAGCGCGGCCGCCAGCATGGTCTCGATGCCGAGCGCGCCGTCGGCCGCCTCGGCGAAGGGCTGGCGCTTGGTCTCGACATCCTGCGGATCGTGGTCGGAGACGATGACGTCGATCACGCCCTCGGCCAGCGCCGCGACCATGGCGAGGCGCTCATCCTCGGACCGCAGCGGCGGCGAGACCTTGCAGAAGGTGCGGTAGTCGCCGACGTCGTTCTCGTTTAGCGTSAGRTTGTTGATCGAGACGCCGCASGTGAYSCGCACGCCRTCSKSCTTSGCCCGGCGCACTAGCTCGRCSGATTCSGCGCAGGAGATCATCGCSGCGTGGTARCGSGCGCCGGTSGCSCGSGCSAGGCGSAKATCSCGCTCCAGCATSACSGTCTCGGCYTCGRYCGGAATGCCCGGCAGGCCCTTGCGGCTGGCGAACTCRCCCTCGTTCATCACGCCGGAACCGCGCAGCTCGGGATCCTCGACATGGTTCATGATCAGCGCGTCGAAATTGCCGGCGTAGATCATGGCGCGGCGCATGACCTGCGGATTGCGCAGCGCCCGGGCGCCGTCGCAGAAAGCGACCGCGCCGGCTTCGAGCAGCAGGCCGAATTCGGTGATCTCCCGGCCTTCCAGCCCCTTGGTCAGGGCGGCGCAGGGCAGCACGTTGACGATCGCCTTGTCGCGGGCGCGGCGCTTCAGGAAGTCGATGATCGCGGGGTCGTCGATCGGCGGATCGGTGTCCGGCCGGCAGACGACGGTGGTGACGCCGCCGGCAGCCGCCGCATGCGAGCCAGAGCCGAGCGTCTCGCGGAACTCCGCGCCGGGCTCACCGAGGAAGGCGCGCAGATCGACGAGGCCGGGCGTCAGCACCAGTCCCTTCGCATCGATGCGGCGGACGCTCTCKCCCGTCGCCGGCGCCGCGCCCCATTCCACGGCCGCGATGGCGCCATCGCGCAGCAGGACCGAACCCGCCCCTTCGCGACCCGTGGCCGGATCGACCAGCCGGGCGTTGACGATCGCGATGTCCTGCGCTGCGATGTCCTGCGTTTCAGCCATGATCCGTTCCATTGCGGCCGTCAGCATCCAGCCGGCGCGTAAAGACGAAGCTCCAGAAGGCGACGAGCCCCCAGAACAGCAGACAGAGCCCTGCACCGGCCAGGACGATGAACCAGGTCCAGCCGGCGTGCGGATCGGCCCAGAGATAGCCGGCCGCGACCACGAGATAGAGCCCGACGAAGACGAACCGCACCCGGCGCATCGTTCGAAGCAGCCAGGCGAGAGCTCCGTCCATCGGCCTCAGACATTCGGCAGGTGCTGTGCGAGCGCGTCGAGCACCGCCATGCGGACGGCGACGCCCATCTCGACCTGCTCCCGGATCAGCGACTGGGCACCGTCGGCCACCTCCGAGGAGATCTCGACGCCGCGGTTCATCGGGCCGGGATGCATCACCAGCGCATCGGGCGCGGCACGTTCCAGTTTCTCGCGGTCGAGCCCGTAATAGCGGAAATACTCCTTCGGGGACGGCACGAAGGCGCCATGCATGCGTTCGAGCTGGAGGCGCAACATCATCACGATGTCAGCGCCTTCGAGCCCCTTGTTCATGTCGGTGAAGAGTTCGACGCCCATGCGCTCGATGCCCGGCGGCAGCAGCGTCGTCGGCGCGATCAGCCGGACTTTTGCACCTAATGCATTCAGCAGGATGATGTTGGAGCGGGCGACGCGCGAATGCAGGATGTCGCCGCAGATCGCCACCGTCAGCCCCTGGATGCGGCCCTTGTTGCGGCGGATGGTCAGGGCGTCGAGCAGGGCCTGGGTCGGATGCTCATGGGCGCCGTCGCCGGCGTTGACCACCGAGCAGCCTACCTTGCGGGCGAGCAGGTTGACCGCGCCGGCGGCATGGTGGCGCACGACAATGATGTCGGGCCGCATGGCGTTGAGCGTCGCGGCGGTGTCGATCAGCGTCTCGCCCTTCTTCACCGAGGAGGAGGCGACCGACATGTTCATGACGTCGGCGCCGAGCCGCTTGCCGGCGAGCTCGAAGGAGGCCTGCGTGCGGGTCGAAGGCTCGAAGAACAGGTTGATCTGGGTGCGGCCGCGCAAGGTCGCCGCCTTCTTCTCGACCTGCCGGGACAGCGCGACATAGTCCTCGGCCCGGTCCAACAGGCCCTCGATGTCGAGATGGGACAACCCCTCGATGCCGAGCAGGTGGCGGTGCGGATAGAGCGGCGCTGGCGATGTCATTTGAAGCAGGCTGTTTAGGCGCGACTCGCCCGAGGTGCAAGCCGCTCCGAACAGGAAAGACCGCTATGCCGCGCGCAGCGGTGGAGCTTGCCTGCGATTGGCGCTAGGTCAGAAGCCGATCCGTCCGCTGCCTGCGTTTGCCGAAGGAATTCGCCTTGTCCGCTTCCACGACCGCTCATGTTCCGGCGCCTCACGGAGCCGATTGGCAGACCATCGCCCCGGCCGAGGCCGGCTTCGATGCCGGGCGGCTCGGCGAGGCCGTCACTTTCGCGCAAGGCCATGAGAGCCCCTGGCCGCGCAGCCTCTATTATCCGGACGGCTCCTATGTCGGGAATGTCGAGTGGAACGAGACCGGCCCCTGGACCGAGATCGTCGGCCCGGTGCGCGAGCGCGGCGGCCCGGCCGGGCTGATTCTGAAAGGCGGACGCATCGCCGCCGAATGGGGCGACACCGGCCGCACCGACATGACCTTCTCGATTGCGAAAAGCTATCTTTCGGTGCTCGCCGGCGTCGCCTTCGACGACGGGCTGATCCGCGATGTCGAGGAACCCATCGGCAAAAGCGTGGATGATCCCGCTTTCGCCGGGCCGCATAACGGCCAGATCACCTGGCGGCACCTGCTGCAGCAATCGAGCGAATGGCAAGGCGAGATCTTCGGGAAATCCGATCAGGTCGATCACAACCGCCAGATCGGCCCCGGCGCCGACAACAGCCGCAAGGGCCAGCGCCGCGAGCTCAGGCAGCCCGGCTCCTTCTACGAATATAACGACGTGCGGGTGAACGTCCTCGCCTATGCCCTGCTCCAGCTTTTCCGCCGGCCGCTGCCGGAGGTGCTGCGCGAGCGGATCATGGACCCGGTCGGCGCCTCGCCCGACTGGCGATGGGAGGGCTACAGCTCGTCCTTCGTCGAGATCGATGGCCGGCGCATCCAGTCCGTGCCCGGCGGCGGGCATTGGGGCGGCGGGCTCTTCATCGGCGCCCGCGACCATGCCCGCTTCGGCCTGCTGATCGGCCGCAAGGGCGAGTGGAACGGCCGGCAGCTCGTTTCCCGCAGCTGGATCGAACGCTCGCTGACGCCCTCCCCCACGCTCGGCAACTACGGCTATCTCTGGTGGCTGGCGCGCGGCCCGGCGGCGCGGCCGGGCGTTCCTCAGACCGCGTTCACGGCGCTGGGCGCCGGCAGCAACGTGATCTGGATCGAGCCGGAGCGCGACATCGTCGCGGTGCTGCGCTGGATCGAGGGCGCCTCGACCGAGGGCTTCATCGACCGGCTTCTGGCAGCGCAGGCCTGAGCGCGCCTCAGCCTTCCTTCACGGCATAAACCTGCTCGGGTCCGGGAAAGCGTCGGGCTCGAACCTCGGCGGCGTAATCCGCCACGGCCTTGTCGACCCCCTCGGCGAGATTGCCAAAGAGCTTGACGAATTTCGGCACGCGCCCGGTCAGGCCGAGCATGTCGTCGAGCACGAGCACCTGCCCGTCGCAGGCGGCGGAGGCGCCGATGCCGATGGTCGGGATCGCGATCCTGGCGGTGATCTCCGCCGCGAGCGGCTCGGCCACCGCCTCCAGCACCACGGCGAAGGCGCCTGCCGCCGTCACCGCCTCGGCATCGGCGATGATCGCCGGCCATTCGGCCCGGTTACGCCCCTGCGCCTTGAAGCCGCCGAGCACATTGACCGCCTGCGGCGTCAAGCCGACATGGGCCATCACCGGAATGCCGCGCTCGACGAGGAAGGCGATGGTCCTGGCCATGCGCTGCCCGCCTTCGAGCTTCACCGCCCCGCAGCCGGTCTCCTGCATGATGCGGGCGGCGTTGCGGAAGGCTTGCTCCGGGCTCTCCTCATAGCTGCCGAAGGGCATGTCGACGACGATCAGCGCGCGACGGGAGCCGCGCATGACCGCCTGCCCGTGCAGGATCATCATCTCCAGCGTCACCGGCACGGTGCTGTCGAGGCCGTGCACGACCATGCCCAGCGAGTCCCCGACGAGCAGGAAATCGCAATGGCGGTCGGCCAGCGCCGCCATCGGCGCGGTATAGGCCGTCAGCGAGACGATCGGCTCAGCCGCCTTGCGGCTGCGGATGTCCAGCGCCGTCATGCGCTTGATCTGTGCTTGCGACGACACGCTCTTCTCCCCATGTGACGGGTGCTACCCCGTGGAAGGCCCTAAACGCTCTCCCCCATCCCGGAAAGCGCAATCGGCGTTTGACACGGCTCGCCCGCTGAACCACTTTCGCGCGCAATTCCGAACCGCACAGGTCTTGCGGGTCGCGGACCCGTCCGTTACGGCCGGTTCCGCGCTCTGATCAGGGCTGTCATCGAGACACGAAAACCATGAAGCTCCTCGTCGTCGAGTCGCCGGCCAAGGCCAAGACGATCAACAAATATCTCGGCTCCGACTACGAGGTCATCGCCTCGTTCGGGCATATTCGCGACCTGCCGGCCAAGGACGGCTCGGTCGAGCCCGACAATGATTTCGCGATGAAGTGGGAGATCGAGGGGCGCGGCGCCAAGCAGGTCGCCGAGATCGCGCGCGCCGTGAAGGGCGCCGAGAAGCTGATCCTCGCCACCGACCCGGATCGCGAGGGCGAGGCGATCTCCTGGCATGTGCTGGAGGCCCTGAACCAGAAGCGCGTGCTCAAGGGCATCCCCGTCGAGCGCGTCACCTTCAACGCCGTCACCAAGGACGCCGTGCAGAAGGCGCTGGCCAATCCCCGCGCGATCGACCAGGCGCTGGTCGATGCCTATCTGGCCCGCCGCGCGCTCGACTACCTCGTCGGCTTCACCCTTTCGCCGGTGCTGTGGCGCAAGCTGCCGGGCGCCCGCTCGGCCGGGCGCGTCCAGTCCGTGGCGCTGCGCCTGGTCTGCGACCGCGAGCGCGAGATCGAAGCGTTCCGGGCCCGCGAATACTGGTCGCTCGTCGCGACGCTCGCGACCGAATCCGGTCAGACCTTCGAGGCCCGTCTCGTCGGCGCCGACGGCAAGAAGATCGCAAGGCTCGACATCGGCAATGCCGAGGAGGCCAAGGCCTTCAAGGAGGCCCTGGAAACCGCGCTCTTCACCGTGACCGAGGTCGAGGCCAAGCCGGTCAAGCGCCACCCCTACCCGCCCTTCCAGACCTCGACGCTGCAGCAGGAAGCCTCGCGCAAGCTGGGTCTCGCCCCGGCCCGGACCATGCAGCTCGCCCAGCGCCTCTATGAGGGCGTCGATATCGGTGGCGAGACGGTCGGCCTCATCACCTATATGCGAACCGACGGCGTCGACATGGACGGCTCGGCCATCACCGCCGCGCGCAGCGTCATCGGTAAGGAATTCGGCGACCGCTACGTGCCGAGCGTGCCGCGCAAATACACGGTCAAGGCCAAGAACGCGCAGGAAGCYCACGAGGCCATCCGCCCGACYGATCTCGGCCGSCTGCCRGCGMWGGTCRTGCGYCATCTCGAGCCSGAACAGGCSAARCTCTACGAGYTGATCTGGAAGCGCACCATCGCGAGCCAGATGGAATCGGCCGAGATGGAACGCACCACGGTCGACATCGCCGCCAAGGTCGGCGCCCGCAATCTGGAGCTGCGCGCCTCCGGCCAGGTCGTGCTCTTCGACGGCTTCCTGACGCTCTATCAGGAAAGCCGCGACGACGAGGAGGACGAGGACTCCAAGAAGCTGCCGGCGATGAAGGCGGCGGACAGGCTGGAGAAGCGCGCCATCGCCGCCGACCAGCATTTCACCGAGCCGCCGCCGCGCTTCTCGGAAGCGAGCCTGGTCAAGCGCATGGAAGAGCTCGGCATCGGCCGGCCCTCGACCTATGCCGCGACGCTCTCGACCCTGCGCGACCGCGAATATGTCCGCATCGAGAAGAAGCGCCTCGTGCCCGAGGACAAGGGCATGCTGGTGACCTCGTTCCTGGAGAGCTTCTTCAAGCGCTATGTCGAGTTCGACTTCACGGCGAACCTGGAAGAGAAGCTCGACCGCGTCTCCAACGCCGAGATCGACTGGAAGGCGCTGCTGCGCGAGTTCTGGGAGGAATTCACCGCCTCCATCGGCGAGACCAAGGATCTGCGCGTCGGCGACGTGCTGGAGGCGCTGAACGGCGTCCTCGGCGACTATATCTTCCCGCAGAAGGCCGACGGTTCCGACCCGCGGATCTGCCCGACCTGCGGCAACGGCCAGCTTTCGCTCAAGCTCGGCAAGTTCGGCGCCTTCGTCGGCTGCTCGAACTATCCGGAATGCCGCTATACGCGGCCCCTCTCCGTGCCCGCCGCCGATGGCGAGGCCTCGGCCGAGGGCGGCCAGGGCGCACCCGGCGTGCGCATCCTCGGCACCGATCCGGTGACGAGCCTCGAGGTCACAATGCGCGACGGCCGCTTCGGCCCCTATATCCAGCTCGGCGAGGGCGAGAAGCCGAAGCGCTCCAGCCTGCCCAAGGGCATGAGCCCGGCCAGCGTGACGCTGGATAAGGCACTCGCCCTGCTCTCCCTGCCGCGTGAGGTGGCGCGGCACCCCGAAAGCGGCGAGCCGATCCTCGTCGGCATCGGCCGCTACGGGCCTTACGTGCAGCACGGCAAGACCTACGCCAATATCGACAAGGGCGACGATGTGCTCGAACTCGGCGCCAACCGCGCCATCGACCTGATCGTCGCCAAGGAGAGCGGCGGTGGGCGCGGCGGCCGGGCATCGACACCGGGACGGGCGCTCGGCGATCATCCCGCCGGCGGCGCGCTGGAAGTGAAGGCCGGCAAATACGGCCCCTATGTCGCCTGGGGCAAGATCTTCGCGACACTGCCCAAGACGATGACTGCGGAGGGCATCACGCTGGAGCAGGCCATCGAGCTGGCGAACGCCAAGGCCGAGGCGAAAGGCGGCGCCAAGGGCAAGGCGAAGGCCGCGGGTGCTGCGGCAAAGGCCAAGGCACCGGCGAAAAAGCCCGCCGCGAAGAAGGCGCCGGCCAAGAAGGCTGCAGCCACGAAGGCTCCCGCCAAGGCCAAGACGGCAAGCGGCTGAGGCCGCTCGCTTTCGCGAGAGACAGCGCGGTCATGCGTCTGGCGAGCTGGTTATTTGCAGGTCTCGGGGCACTCGTCTGCTCCGTGACCTTCGCGGGCTGGGTCTGGCTCAACGCCTACGCCTGCGGAGGCTGCAAGAACTTCCGCCTGCGCTGGGAGGATACCGAGGCGCTCAGCCTGTTCATCCCGCCCTTCTTCCTGGGCTGCGTTCTGATGGTCACAGGCGCCGTGCTGTGGATCGGGAACCGTTCGCAACGGCGCTAGAGCTTGCTGGCTTTACCCGGACCACGGGTCGTTCCGGGCTCATGCTTGTGACATGCCCCTAATGACGGCGTGCTTCCGTCACAGGCTCGCGACCACCACGATCCGTCTCACCTCGCCGCGCAGGAAGGCCTGCAGGAAGCGCTCATAGTCCTTGAACGAGATGCAGCCGTTCGAGTCGCCGCGTGGCCCGAGCAGATAGGTGTGGGCGAGGAGACCGGCGCGGCCGTGGATCGCGCCCGAGCCGCCGACCGGATTGAGCCGGATGGCGCGCACGCCATGGAACAGCGCCTCGCGCTCGGTCAGCGTGTAGGTGTGCGGCGGGGTGACGCCCTTCATGCGGACATGGGCGTAACTGGGATCGTCCATCATCTCGCCCAGGCCGGAATGGGCCTCGAGCCGCTCGCCATTGGGCATGTAGACCATCTTGGCGCTGATATCGTAGATCGCGGTGCCGGCCTCGGCTGTGCGCGGCGGCGTGCCGGCCGAGGGGCTGAGGCGCGCGACGCGACCGCGGTCGACGACGTCATCCTGCGGCGCGGCATAGGCCAGCGCCGTGCCCGCCGGCTGTTGCTTCTGCACGCCGAAGAGCTTCTCGAAGAAATTGCGGTTGTCCTCAGGCGTCGGCGCAGGTGTGGCGACAGCGACACGGCTGCGGCGGGCCGATGTCACCGGCTGCTGCGCCAGGCGCGGCGGCTGGGCCTCGGCAGGCGGCGGCACCAGCTCGGCCGGACGCGGCACGGGGAACGGAGCGGCAGCGAGGCCGGCGATCTCCTGCGAGGCCGTCTCGGGCGGAACGGACGCGATCAGCTCCGAGGGACGCGACGCCGGCAGCGGCGCCTTTTCGGCCAGGCTCACGGGCGCCTGCGACGGCAGCGGCAGAACCGAACCCGAATCCGGCAGATCGAGCGCTTCCGGCACCGCGGCCAGGCGCATCGCGGAGCCGACTGGCCGGCTCTGCGCGAGCGGGGTCGGGGTCGTGCCGGCGAAATGCGGATCGAGCAGGCCGCCATAGGCCCGCTCGGTGGTCGTTCCGGCGAGGCGCTCCGGCGCAGGTGGCCTGATCACCTGGGAGATGGCGGTTTTCTTGTCGTTGGCGGCAACATCGACGCTGGGATCATGCGGCGCGACATGATCGAGCAAGCGGAAGCCCGTCATCGCTCCGAGGCAGAGCGCGGCCGCCCAGAACAGGGTCCGGCCGATGGGGCGACGACGCCGCCGAAGACGCAGATGGGGCGCCCCGCTCCGCCGCGCATGTCTGCCATAGCTCATTGCCCGCACTCTCGATACGCCAACGCCACGCCCGGCCTCGACAGGCGCGCATGCTCGTTCCGCCACACCCCGAGGCAACGGGATGCGCGGCGCGTGACGATGCGTCCGGCCATGCTGGGAGAACCCAAACTACGTTCTTCTCCGATAAAGCGCCGTGTTGGTTAATCGTCGGTGAAGCCGACCGCGCTTTTTTTAGCGGTGGGTGGTGAAGCGGCGCGACGTGTCGCGGGCCCCGAAGGCCACGCAAAGGCGGCACCATCAAGGCGCGGGTTGCAAGGCGCAGGGCGGTCATTCGCAAAGAGAGGGTTTTTCTGGCTCACCCGCCGCGATTAGTTCATCTTTCCGGGCGAAGGGACCCGGTCCTCTCCCCAGCCTGGCCGAATCGCACATGTCGCAAGGACCGCAGCCCGCAGAGACGGCCACGCAGGAGGCAGCGCCTCCCGTGACGCCGCCAGCCGAGGCGAGAACGAGTTCGGTCGCGGCGCTCGGCGCCATCGTGAGCGGCGCGCTCATCCTGCAGATCGCCGCGACGATCGTGAACACGGTCATCCCGCTCAAGATGGCGCTCGCCCAGAAGGCGCCGCTGCTGATCGGCCTGGTCGGCTCGGCCTATTCGGTCGGCTTCCTCGCCGGCTGCTTCATCATTCCCGCCTTCATCCGGCGCGTGGGGCATATCCGCGCCTTCGCCGTCTTCGCGGCGTTGCAGGCAGTGCTGACGCTGAGCTTCGGGCAGACGCCGATCGACATCTGGGGCCTGTCGCGGCTGGGCATGGGCTTCGCCGGCGCGGGCCACGCCATCTGCATCGAGAGCTGGATCAGCGGCCAGGCGAAGGCCGGCCAGCGCGGGCGCATCTTCGGCCTGTATCAGATCATCAACCGGCTTGCCCTGATCGGCTCGCAGATCGGCGTCGGCTATGTCGCGATGCAGTCGAGCGAGATCTTCCTGTTCGCTAGCGCTGCGTTCTCGCTGGCGCTGATCCCGGTCGGCATGACGAAAGCCAGGGGCCCGGAATCGGGCGCCGTGATCTCGGTCAGGCTGAACACGATCTGGCAATACGCACCGGCTGCCGTCATCGGCTGCCTCTATGTCGGCCTGATGGGCGGGGCGCTCTCCAACGTCGCGCCGGCCTATGGCATCCTGATCGGCCTCGACCAGAAATGGGCGATCCTGCTGACCGCCGGCATCCAGATCGGCGCACTGGTGCTGCAATGGCCGCTCGGCCTGCTGGCGGACCGGGTCGAGAGCCGCAAGATCATGCTGAGCGCCACCGCCTCGGTGGTGCTCTGCACGCTGGCGCTGGGCGTCGTGCTCTGGTTCGCCCTGCCCCATAGCCGGTTCTGGCTGTTCGGGCTGTTCGCGCTGATCGGCGCCGGCAGCATGCCGATCTATACCGTCGCCGTCGCCCATGCCTATTTCCGGCTCGGCCGCGAGCGGGCGCTCGGCCTCTCGGCGCAGCTCCTCTTCCTCTGGGCGACGGGCTCGGCCATCGGCCCGCTGGTCTCGACCGCCTTCATGCAGGTCATCGGGCCGCAGGGGATGCTGATCTATCTCGGCCTGCTCTCGGCCGCGACCGGCGTCTATCTCGCCTTCCGCCTGCGGCGCAATCCGCCCTCGGCCAATCCCTTCGGGGAACGCCCGGCCACGGCACCGACCATTCCCGACGTCTCGCCTTCGGGGCGTTCGCAGGGCGGCAAGTAGGACAGCGTTCCAGCCTGCGCCGACAGGCGAGTCATCCCGGTCACAGCGAAGCGAAGAGCCGGGATCCGTGCCTGAACGTCAAACGGAAGCGCTCCGGCATGGATCCCGGGTCAAGCCCGGGATGCCGGCGCGTTTTCCGCTCGAGATCAGCAAGTTCTAAGCCAGGCCTACGCTTGGGCGGCGTGGCGCGTCGGCTTGGCCTTGAGCTTCAGCGCTTCCAGCTCCCCGCGCTCGCGCGGSGTGTTGCGCATGAGCTGGTCTTTGCCGGGCTGATACGGCACCGGCTGGGCGACATCGACCCCGTACCAGGCGGCAGCGCGCAGCACGAAGGACGGATCGGCCAGATGCGGGCGCCCGAGCGCGACGAGATCGGCGCGGCCGGCGGCGACGATGGTGTTGACCTGATCGGCGGAGGTAATGTTGCCGACGCACATGGTCGCGACCTCCGCCTCGTTGCGGATGCGGTCCGAGAACGGCGTCTGGAACATGCGGCCGTAGATGGGGCGTGATTCCCGCGTGGTCTGGCCGGTCGAGACGTCGACGAGATCGCAGCCCTCGGCGGCGAAAGCCTCGGCGATCGCCACGGAATCCGCCGCCGAGAGCCCGCCTTCGGCCCAGTCCGTCGCGGAGACGCGCACCGACATCGGCTTCTCGCGCGGCCAGGCCTCGCGCAGCGCCCGGAASACCTCSAGCGGATAGCGCAGGCGGTTCTCGACCGAGCCGCCATAGTCGTCGGTGCGCCTGTTGGTCAGCGGCGAGAGGAAGCTCGCCAGCAGATAGCCATGGGCGCAGTGCAGCTCCAGCATGTCGAAACCGGCGCGCATCCCCCGTTCGGCGGCCGCGACGAATTCCGCCTTGACCCGGTCCATGTCGGCGCGGGTCATCTCGCGCGGCACCTGGCTTTCCGGATAATAGGGCAGCGGCGACGCCGAGATGATCGGCCAGSCSCCTKCSGGCAGCGGCCGGTCCATSCCYTCCCACATCAGCYTGGTCGCGCCCTTGCGGCCGGCATGSCCGAGCTGRAGGCARAWCTTCGCGGCCGAGTKSSCGTGMACGAARTCGACGATGCGYKTCCAGGCGGCTTCCTGCTCGTCGTTCCACAGGCCGGTGCAGCCGGGGGTGATCCGGGCATCGGGCGCGATGCAGGTCATCTCGGTGAAGATCAGGCCGGGACCGCCGATGGCGCGCGAGCCGTAATGCATCAGGTGCCAATCGCCCGGCAGGCCGTCCTCGGCGGAGTACTGGCACATCGGCGAGAGCGTCATGCGGTTCTCGACCTGCATCTCGCGCAGCTTGAAGGGCTGGAAGGCCGGCGGGACCGGCGAGCCGTCCTTGCGCCGCTTGGCGAGGTCTCCGAGCCCGTCGGCGACGAGCTTGTCGACGGCCGTTACCATTTCCGGCGCACGCAGGGCCAGATTGTCGTAGGTGATCGCCTTGGAGCGGGTCATCAGGCCGAAGGCGAAGCGCAGCGGCTCGAAATCCCAGAAGCGCTTCAGTTCCTCGAACCAGACCAGCGAGACATCGGCCGCGTGCTGGGTCTTCTCGACCTCCTCGCGGCGCTGTGTCTCGAACAGCTTGAGGCCTGCGGTGACATCGAGCTTCGCCTGCCCCATCGCCTTGTGCAGGGCGATGGCGTCCTCCATCGCAAGCTTGGTGCCGGAGCCGATCGAAAAATGCGCCGTCGCCTTGGCGTCGCCGATCAGCACGACGTTCTCGCTCACCCAATGGCGGCAGCGGATCATCGGGAAATTGCGCCAGAGCGAGCGGTTGGTGATGAGCTTGTGGCCTTCGAGCTCCTCGGCGAAGACGCCTTCGAGGAAGGCGGCCGACTGCGCCTCGTCGAGTTTGCCGAGCCCGGCCTTCTCGAAGGTCTCGGGGTCGGTTTCCAGCACCCAGGTCGAGCGCCCGGCCTCGTACTGGTAGCAATGGGCGATGAAGAGCCCGTGCTTGGTCTGCTTGAAGAAGAAGGTGAAGGCATCGAAGGGGCGGGTCGAGCCCATCCAGGTGAACTTGTTCGGCCGCAGGTCGGTTTGCGGCTGGAAGCGGTCGCGCCAGTTCTCGCGTATGCGGCTGTTGATGCCGTCGGCAGCGACGACAAGGTCGTAATCGCGCTTCAGCGCCTCGATATCGGCAATCTCCTCGCCGAAATGGAGCCCGACGCCGAGAGCGCGCGCCCTCGCCTGCACCAGCATCAGCAGCGAGCGACGCGAGCAGCCGCAGAAGCCGTTGCCGGGAACGCGGTGGACCGTGTCCTTGAAGTGGATCTCGATGTCGTCCCAATAGGCGAAGTTGTCGCGGATCGCGGCATAGCTCTCGGCATCCGCCGCCTTGAACGTGTCGAGCGTCTGATCGGAGAACACGACGCCGAAGCCGAAGGTGTCGTCGGCCTGGTTGCGCTCGAAGACATCGACCGCAATCTCCGGCCAGTCACGTTTCATCAGCAGCGCGAAATAGAGCCCTGCCGGCCCGCCGCCCACGACCGCAATGCGCATCGACGCCTCCTCCAGAGCACCAGCCGATCCGGCTGATGATATTATTTTAAGCCTAAAATATTTTTGAGCTCAAGAGACTTTTGCAACCTTCAAATCGGACACTCAACAACGGAGCCGAAACCCCATCGAACCCCCGCAGCCCCCATCCTGAGGAGTCGCGCAGCGGCATCTCGAAAGACGGTCAAGAGACCTGCAGGTGCCTCAGGAAGCACCCTTCGAGACGCCATTACCGACGGGGCAGCTCCTCAGGATGAGGGCTTCAGGCCCTGCAGACCAGCCCCGACGCCCCCAGAACGGCGCCGGCGTGTCCGCCGGCGCCCCACGAGCCGCTGAGACTTAAAATATGTTCTGCGGAGGAGGTCGAGCGATCATGACTCTGCGGGAACGGCACGCGCTGGTGACGGGAGGCGGACGCGGCATCGGCCGAGCCATCGCCGCGGCACTGACGCAGGCCGGAGCGCGGGTCAGCATCCTCGGGCGCGATGAAACCTCTCTGCGCGACGCCGTGGCTGCGGGAGTCGCCGCCGATTTCGCTCCTTGCGACGTGCGCGACGAGAGTGCCGTCTCATCCGCGCTCGATCATCTCTCCGGTGGACATGGCTTCGACATCGCCATCGCCAATGCCGGCGCGGTCGAGACCGGCCCGTTCATGCGCAGCGACAGCAAACGTTTCCGCCGGATGGTCGAGATCAACCTGATCGGCACCGTCAATCTGTTCCACGCCGTGCTGCCGGCGATGCTGGAACAGCGCCGCGGCCGGCTGATCGCCATCGCCTCGACCGCCGGGCATCGCGGCTATCCTTATGTCAGCGCCTATGTGGCGGCGAAGCATGCCGTGGTCGGGCTGGTGAAGTCGCTGGCGCTGGAGACGGCCCGCTCCGGCGTCACCGTCAACGCCGTCTGCCCCGGTTACGCCGATACCGACATGGTCGCGAGCGGGCTCGACACCATCGCGGCGAAGACCGGCAAGAGCCGCGAGCAGGCATTGGCCGAGATGGTCAGGGACAATCCGCAAGGCCGGCTGATCGCGCCCGAAGAGGTCGCGGCCGCCGTGCTCTATCTCTGCGGGCCCGGCAGCGATGCCGTCACCGGCCAGTCGCTCATGATCAATGGTGGGGAGTTCTGAGATGGAGACACCCTCCTCCGCCCCGATGCTCGACCGCGAGACCAAGGCTAGCGAGCGCCCCGGCGACCACAAGGACGAGCTCAGGCTCTGGCTGCGCCTGCTCACCTGCTCGACCCTGATCGAGACCGAGATCCGCAACCGTTTGCGTGAGGAATTCAAGACCACGCTGCCGCGTTTCGACCTGATGGCCCAGCTCGACAAGACCGCCGTCGGCATGACGGTGGGCGAGGTCTCGCAGCGCCTGATGGTGTCGAATGGCAATGTCACCGCCGTCGTGGCCGGGCTGGTGACGGATGGGCTCGTCGACAAGCGCTCCGCCCCGCAGGACCGGCGCGTGCAGATCCTCACGCTGACGGCTTCGGGTCGCAAGGCCTTCCGGGCCATGGCCGAACGCCATGAAGGCTGGATCGCCGAGCTCTTCGCCGGACTCGACCAGCCCGAGCTCGCGCAGCTCTTCCGGTTGCTCGGAGAAACCAAGACCTCGCTGCATCGTGCCATCGCCGACCGCGCGAAGGATGCCGCCGACGAGGCCGCGAAGGGAAACGCCTGATGATCGCCGCCAACGCCACGATCCTGCCGCTGGCCGGCTTCACGCCGCAGCATTTCGCTCTCTCGGTCTCCGGCAAGGTCGCGACGGTGACACTGAACCGGCCTGAGAAAAAGAATCCGCTGACCTTCGCAAGCTACCGCGAACTCACGGATTTCTTCCTTGCCGCGCAGAAGGAGGAAGAGGTCAAGGCGATCGTCGTGACCGGCGCCGGCGGCAATTTCTCCTCGGGCGGCGACGTCTTCGAGATCATCGGGCCGCTGGTCGCGATGGAGACCAAGGACCTGCTCAAGTTCACCCGGATGACCGGCGAGCTGGTCAAGGCGATGCGCGCCTGCCCGCAGCCGATCATCGCCGCGATCGACGGCATCTGCGCGGGAGCCGGCGCGATCGTCGCCATGGCCTCCGACCTGCGGCTCGGCACGGCCGGCAGCAAGATCGCCTTCCTGTTCAACCGCGTCGGCCTGGCCGGCTGCGACATGGGCGCCTGCGCGATGCTGCCGCGCATCATCGGCCAGGGCCGCGCCGCCGAGCTGCTCTATACCGGCCGCGTGCTCAAGGGCGAGGAAGCGGAACGCTGGGGCTTCCTCAACCGGCTCTGCGCATCCGAGGCCGTGCTGCCGGAAGCGCAAGCCCTCGCGGCCGAGCTGGCGGACGGCCCCACCTTCGCCAACGCCATGACCAAGCGCATGCTGGAAATGGAATGGGCGATGTCGGTCGAGAGCGCGATCGAGGCCGAGGCCGTGGCGCAGGCTTTGTGCATGCAGACCGAGGACTTTTCCCGCGCCTATCACGCCTTCGCCGCGAAACAGAAGCCGGTCTTCGAGGGCAACTGAGATGAGCGGCTCCCCTCGCCTCGGCCTCGATATCCTCGGCGACACGCTGGACTGGCCGTTCTTCGAGGATCGCCACCGCGCCTTCGCCACGGAGCTCTCCGGCTGGGCCGATTCCTATCTCGCCGATTTGCCGCATGACGATGTCGACGAGGCCTGCCRGGCGCGCGTCGCGGCCTTGGGTGCGGCTGGCTTCCTGAAGGCTGCCGTGCCGGCGGCCTATGGCGGGCTTTCCGACAAGCTCGATGTCCGCACGCTCTGCCTCGCCCGCGAGATCCTGGCGGCGCATGACGGGCTCGCTGATTTCGCCTTCGCCATGCAGGGGCTCGGGACCGGCTCGATCAGCATCGCAGGCTCGGAGGCGATGAAGCAGCGCATCCTGCCGGATGTCGCGGCCGGCAAGCGCATCGCGGCCTTCGCCCTTTCCGAGAAGGAGGCCGGCTCCGATGTCGCCGCCATGGCGACGACCGCGACAGCTGACGGTAACAGCCATGTCCGCATCGACGGCGAGAAGAGCTGGATCTCCAATGGCGGCATCGCCGACCATTACATCGTCTTCGCCCGCACCGGCGAGGCACCGGGCGCGCGCGGGCTCTCCGCCTTCCTGGTCGAAGCCGATACGCCTGGCCTCACCATTGCGGAGCGCATCGAGGTGATCGCGCCGCATCCGCTGGCGACCTTGCGCTTCGAGGGTTGCCGCGTGCCGCTCGAAAACCGCATCGGCGGGCCGGGCGAGGGCTTCAAGGTCGCGATGGCGACGCTCGACATCTTCCGCTCGACGGTCGGCGCCGCCGCGCTCGGCTTCGCCCGACGGGCGCTGCACGAGACGATTTCGCACGCCAATGGCCGCAAGCTCTTCGGTGGCACGCTCGGCGACCTTCAGCTCTCGCAGGCGGCCATCGCCGACAGCGCGGCTGAGGTCGATGCCGCCGCCCTTCTCGTCTACCGCGCCGCCTGGACCAAGGATCGCGGCGCGCCCCGCGTCACCCGGGAGGCGGCGCTGGCCAAACTCGTCGCGACGGAGAACGCCCAGAGCGTGATCGACCGGGCCGTCCAGATCCATGGCGGCCTCGGCGTCACCAAGGGCGTCAAGGTGGAGGAATTGTACCGGGAGATCAGAGCGCTGCGCATCTACGAGGGCGCCAGCGAGGTCCAGAAGGTCGTGATCGCGCGCGACCTGCTGAAATTACATGCCGAAAAGGCAGGGGAACGCAATGACAGCAACCGGATTCGCGAGATCAGGACATAAGGACAGCTTTGCGCGGGACAACCTGCCGCCGCGCGAAAGCTGGCCCGATCTCACATTTGCAGAGGCAGGGTTGGCCTATCCCGAAAGGCTGAACTGCGTCGCCGAACTGCTCGACCGGCACATCACCGAGGGACGCGGCCGACGCACCGCCGTTGTCGCGGCCGGTCTCGAGTGGAGCTATGCCGATCTCGCCGACAAGGTGAACCGCATCGCCAATGTGCTCACGCGCGATCTCGGCATGGTCAGCGGCAACCGCGTGCTGCTGCGCGCCGGCAACACGCCGATGATGGTCGCGGCCTATCTCGCCGTCATCAAGGCCGGCGGCGTCGCGGTCGCGACCATGCCGATGCTGCGGGTGGGCGAGCTCGTCTATCCCCTGCGCAAGGCGAAGATCGCGCTGGCGCTCTGCGACCATCGGCTTACCGCCGATCTCGAAGCCGCCGGAGCGCAAGTACCGGAGCTTGCCCGCATCGTCGCCTTCGGCGGCGCGGAGAGCGAGCTGGAGGCGCTGATGGCGCAGCCGGCCTACGAGCATTTCGAAGCCGTCGATACCGCGCGCGACGATGTCTGCCTGATCGCCTTCACCTCCGGCACGACCGGCGAGCCGAAAGGCACGATGCATTTCCACCAGGACATGCTGGCGATCTGCGACTGCTACGGCGCCTGCGTGCTGAAGGCCTCGGCCGATGACCGCTTCACCGGCTCGCCGCCGCTGGCCTTCACCTTCGGGCTCGGCGGGCTCGTGCTGTTCCCGATGCGGATCGGCGCGGCGATGGTGCTGCCCGAGAAGGCGGGCCCCGCCGATCTGATCGACGCGATCGAGCTCTACAAGGTCAGCATCGTCTTCACCGCGCCGACCGCCTACCGCGCCATTCTCGACAAGCTCGAGGGGCGCGACATCTCTTCGCTCAGGATTTGCGTCTCGGCCGGCGAGGCCTTGCCCAAGGCAACCTTCGACGCCTGGCAGGCGCGCACCGGCATCCCGCTGATGGACGGCATCGGCGCGACCGAGATGCTGCACATCTTCATCGGCGCGCCACGCGACAGGATCAGGCCGGGCTCGACCGGAATTCCGGTGCCGGGCTACGAGGCCAAGATCGTCGACGAGGAAGGGCGCGACGTGCCGGACGGCACGCCGGGACGGCTCGCGGTGCGCGGCCCGACCGGCTGCCGCTATCTCGCCGACCCGCGGCAGGCGAAATACGTGCTGAACGGCTGGAACATCACTGGCGACACCTATCTGCGCGATGCGGACGGCTATTTCTGGTATCAGGCGCGCTCCGACGACATGATCATCTCGGCCGGCTACAATATCGCCGGTCCCGAGGTCGAGGCCTGCCTGCTGATGCACGAGGCCGTGGCCGAATGCGGCGTGGTCGGCGCGCCCTGCCCGGAGCGCGGGCAGATCGTGAAGGCCTATATCGTGCTGCGCGAGGGCGTCATCGGCGATGCCGCCCTGGTCAAGGCCTTGCAGGAGCATGTGAAGGCCGGTATCGCGCCCTATAAATATCCCCGCGCCATCGCCTTCGTCGAAGCCCTGCCCAAGACGGCGACCGGCAAGCTGCAACGCTTCGCGCTCCGCCAGATCGCGCAAGGCGAGAGCTGACCTTTCTTCCAACAGAGCCTGAACGGCCGAAATCGAGGCGATACGCCATGTCCGACCATTCGCAATCCCGCGCCATCCTGCCCGAGGGCTGGCCGCAGCCGCGCGGCTATGCCAACGGCATGGTGGCGGAAGGCCGCGTGCTGGTCACCGGCGGCCTTGTCGGCTGGGACGCGCAGGGCGTCTTCGCCAAGGGCTTCGTCGGCCAGTTGCGCCAGACCTTCCTCAATATCAGGGCGGTGGTCGAGGCCGGCGGCGGGCGCGTCGAGGATATCGTGCGGCTGACCTGGTACGTCACGGACATCGCGACCTATCGCGCCAGCCTCAAGGAAATGGGACCGGTCTATCGCGAGGTCTTCGGCCGGCACTTCCCGGCCATGGCGGTGGTCGCGGTTACCGCGCTGGTCGAGCCGGAGGCATTGCTGGAGATCGAGGCGACGGCGGTGGTGGACGGCTGAGGACAGCCTGCGTCAAACCGCCGCGATTCCACGGGCGAGAAGAAAACTCACGCAACGTCATTCATTAGGCATTCACCAAGATTCCGAGCGCAGAATCCGGGACGCGTCGCAAGATCGCGACGTGTCCCGGAGTATCTCCATGTCCAGTATCAGCGGGGTGGGCGGCGGCTTCCGCCCCCACCACAAACCTCCCAGCTTCGACCAGATCGACAGTAACAGCGACGGCGGCATCAGCCTCGACGAGTTCGAGAGCGCCGCCCCCAAGGGTGCCGACAGCGCCAAGAGCGAAGAGCTCTTCAAGAAGATCGACACGGACGGCGACGGCTCGATCACCAAGGCCGAGTCGGATGCGTTCAAGGACAAGGCCAAGAAGGCCGACAGCCTGCTGCAGTCCTTCCTGTTCTCACTCCAGGCGGGCGGAATGCAGAACGCCCAGACTGCCTCCGACAGCGACAGCGATAAAGACAGCAAGTCGGCTTTCGACGCGATCGACAGCGACGCCAATGGCGGGATCAGCAAGGACGAGTTCAGCGCGGCCTTCARGGACAGCCGGCTGAACAGCGACCAGTTGAACCAGCTCTTCGGCTCGCTGGACAAGAATGGCGACGGCTCGGTCTCGCAGGACGAGGTGAAGGCCTTCCAGTCCTCGCTGCAACAATCCGGCGAGCGGCATCATCACCGGCGGCCGCCGGAAGCCTTCCAGAACGCCTCGCAAGCCTATGGCAGCGCGTCGCAGCTCTCAGCGCAGGGCACCACCGAAACGACCTACGCCAAGGCGGCCTGAGTTCGGCCAACCGGATGCCGCCTCGCACCGTGGCAACCGCAACACTTTCGACGCCGACGGCAGAAGCCGCTGGCGCCGCTCCTCAGATCCCTGCCCCGTCCTGCAAGGTCCCGGTCGGCACCTTCCGCCAGAGCCGCATATGCAGCGCCCGCAGGCCCGGTCGCAGCAGGATGTCGCCGAAGGCGAGCGCCATAGAGACAGGCACATTCGCCGTCAGCGCAAAGGCCGCGACGAACAACCCCGCCGTGCTGAGAACGCGCCAGCTCACCGCCGCGAGCCAGGCCCTGCGGTCGGGCGTGCCCTTCCGGCCGACGATGCGAAGGACGCCGCGCTGCGCCCGTGCCAGCGCCCCGCCCTCGCCCACCGCCTGCCGGGCCTCGCCCTCGCCCGGCTCGACGAAGCCGAAGGCGACCGTCTCGTTGCTGATGCGGTCGATCAGGATGAAGCCGCCGAGCTCATGGCTGCGCGCATAGGGCAGCGAGACCAGCGGCCGGTCGAGCCGGAGCGTGACGAGGCCGATACCGTTCATGCGCAGGCTCTGCGCCGGCAGGGGCTGGAAGCCCTCGATGTCGATGCTGTGATGCAGCGCCTCGACCGTGGCATTGGCGCTCTGCGTCGCGAGCTTCACGAGGAACTGCCCGCCTTCGAGCATGGCGCGCTCGCCGGTCCAGAGCAAACGCGCCTTCAGCCCGCGGCTCACCGGCAGCGTCGAACCCGCCGCAGCGATCACGTCGCCGCGCGAAATGTCGATGTCGTCTTCCAGTGTCACCGTCGCGGCCTGGCCGGCGGCGATCTGGCTGGCCTCGCCGGCCGCGCCGATCAATCGCGCGATGCGGCTCGTGCGGCCGGACGGCAGCGCCACGATGGGATCGCCGACGCGGGCCCGGCCGGTGACAGGCGTGCCGGCATAGCCGCGGAAGTCGAGATCCGGGCGGTTGACCCATTGCACCGGCAGCACGAAACCCTCATCGCGCGGCGCGGAGGGCGCGATCGCGACGCTTTCGAGATAGGGCAGCAGCGCCGGGCCGTCATACCAGGGCATCAGGGCGGAGGGTCGCATGACGTTCTCGCCGTCACGCGCCGAGACCGGAATGAACCGGATCGAGGCGAAGCTGAGGTTTTGCACCGCCGCGCGGTAATCGGCGGCGATCTGCTCGAAGACCGCCTCGTCATAGCCGACGAGGTCCATCTTGTTGATCGCGACCACGACATGGCGCACGCCGACCAACGAAACGATGAAGGAATGGCGGCGGGTCTGCGGCAGCAGGCCCTTGCGCGCGTCGATCAGGATGATGGCGAGGTCGGCCGTCGAGGCGCCGGTCGCCATGTTGCGGGTRTAWTGCTCGTGGCCSGGCGTRTCGGCGACGATGAAGCTGCGCYTSTCSGTCGCGAAATAGCGATAKGCGACATCGATGGTGATGCCCTGCTCGCGCTCGGCCGAAAGCCCATCGACGAGAAGCGCGAAATCGGGCGCCGCGCCTTGCGTGCCGAATTTGCGGGAATCGCTGTCGAGCGCGCTGAGCTGGTCGTCGAAGACCGCGCCGGCCTCGTAGAGCACACGGCCGATCAGCGTCGACTTGCCGTCATCGACCGAGCCGCAGGTGATGAAGCGCAGCAGCGAATGCTGGCCGGTTTCGGAGGCGCTGGGCGTATCATTGGCGGGGAGAAGGTTCTGAGCCGGCCTCAGTGCCTTGTTCTTCTTGGCCAGATTCCTGGCGATGGCGAAGCTCATCAGAAATAGCCTTCCTGCTTCTTCTGCTCCATCGAGCCCGAGCCGTCATGGTCGATGACGCGGCCCTGCCGCTCGGAGGATCGCGACGAGCGCATCTCGGCGATGATGTCGGTGAGGCTGGCCGCCTCGCTCTCGACAGCGCCGGTCAGCGGGTAGCAACCGAGCGTGCGGAAGCGGACCATGCGGGTCTCGACGACCTCGCCGGGGAGAAGCTCCATGCGCTCGTCGTCGCGCATGATCCAGGCGCCGTCGCGCCGGACGACCGGGCGCGGCGCGGCAAAATAGAGCGGCACGACCGGGATGTTCTCGAGCGCGATGTAGTCCCAGACATCGCGCTCGGTCCAGTTCGAGAGCGGAAACACGCGAAAGCTCTCGCCGCGATGCTTGCGGGTATTGAAGAGCTGCCAGGGCTCGGGGCGCTGGTTCTTCGGGTCCCAGCGATGCTCCGGGCTGCGCAGCGAGAAGACGCGTTCCTTGGCCCGGCTCTTCTCCTCGTCGCGGCGCGCGCCGCCGAAGGCAGCATCGAACTTGTAGAGGTCGAGCGCCTGCTTCAACCCTTGCGTCTTCATCACGTCGGTATGGACGCGCGAGCCCGAGGCGAAGGGATTGATCCCGGCCCTCACGCCCTCCTGGTTGATATGGACGATGAGATCGAGCCCCAGCCGCGCCGCCGTCTCGTCGCGGAAGGCGATCATGTCGCGGAACTTCCAGGTGGTATCGACATGGAGCAGCGGGAAAGGCGGCTTGGCCGGGTAGAACGCCTTCATCGCCAGATGCAGCAGGACGGCGGAATCCTTGCCGATCGAATAGAGCAGCACCGGCTTGTCCGATGTCGCCACCACCTCGCGGATGATGAAGATGGCTTCCGCCTCGAGCTTCTGGAGATGGCTGAGCTGGATCATGCGTGAGCCTCCGCCGGCGCGATTTTGGCGCGCGCCAGCTTTCCGTCCGACCCGACATGCAGGCCGCATTCCTTGGCGGCATCGTCCTCCCACCACCAGCGCCCGGCCCGCTCGGGCTCGTCGGGGCGGATGGCGCGGGTGCAGGGCTGGCAGCCGATCGAGACGAAGCCCTGGGCGTGAAGCGGGTTGATCGGCACGTCGTTCGCCTCGGCGAAGGCGAGCGTGCGTTCGCGCGACCAGTCGATCAGCGGGCTCGCCTTGACGAGGCCGCGCGCCGCATCGGCCTCGGCCAGCTTGACGCCGCCGCGCGCGGCTGACTGGTCGGCGCGCAGGCCGGTCAGCCAGGTATCGGCCCCGGCCAGAGCCCGGCCGAGCGGCTCCACCTTGCGGATGTCGCAGCAGGATTTGCGGGCATCGCGCGAGCCGTAGAAGCCGTTGATGCCGTTCTGGCGAACATAGAGCTCGACCGCCTCATGGCGCGGATAATAGGGGCGGATCAGGATGCCATAGCGCTCCTCCGTCTCCTGCCAGAGGGCGTAGACCTCCGGAAAGAGCCGGCCGGTATCGAGCGTGGCGAAGATGACGGGGAGCTTCGCGGTCGCGATGAAATGCGTCAGCACCTGATCTTCGAGGCCGAAGGAGGTGGTGAAGACGACGGGGCCGGCGGCTTGCGCGACGATGCCGGAGAGGCGCTCGGGAACGTCCGCCATGCCGAACGCCGCATCGAGCGCGGCCGCGCGGGCCGCCAGCACCCCAGGTGACTGCGGGCTTGTCGAGGTTTCATCCGGGCCGGGGCTTGCCGCCATCGTTCTGGCCACCTGTTCGGTAAATCGAACGCTGGATTTATACCCATGAGCCCAAAGGTTCAATTTACGGCAGGTAGCGTGTTTTTTCTTATTTCACTTCCATTGGAGAAGTTTGTTTTAGCGGACGTTGCTGGGTATGATCGGAGGGAGGCTCTGCCGCCGCCTCCTCGCCGTCATCCCGGACGAGCGACGAAGTCGCGCCGATCCGGGATCCATGCCGGAGCGGTTCCGATAGAGGTTCCGGCATGGATCCCGGGTCTCGCTGCGCTCGCCCGGGATGACCCGCGCGGAGGCTGAACCGCCTGCCTCTCAGTGGAAATCCCGCGATTTCGGCAGGATGCGGACATTGCGCGGGTGGCGATGGCGCGGCAGCGGCGGATTCTTCAATTCGTCGATCGGCATCGGAACCTCGGCGCGATGCGTGTCCGAGAGCGACAGGAGATCGGCCGAGCGGTCGGCGATGCGCTGGGCCATGAGATGGGTGACGCCCTCGACGCTCTTCTGCACCCGGCCCTCGACCAGCATCAATCGCGCGCCCATCACCTCGCGGCGGAAGCGCTCGAACAACCGCGCCCAGATCACCACATTGGTGATGCCGGTCTCGTCCTCCAGCGTGACGAAGATGGCGTTGCCGTTGCCGGGGCGCTGGCGGACCAGCACGATGCCGGCCGTGCGGACAAAGGCGGCATCGGGCTTCCCCTCGGTCTGCGCGCAGCTCAGGATGCCCTCGCGTTGGAAGCGCGGGCGCAACAACTCCATCGGATGGCCCTTCAGCGAGAGCCGGACGGTCTGGTAGTCGGCGACGATATGCTCGGCAAGCGGCATGCTCGGCAGCGCCATCGCCCGCTCCTGTCCCAGTTCGCGGGCTTGCGCGGCCTGGAAGAGCGGCAGCGCCGCATCATCCGKCAGGCGACGCACGGCCCAGAGCGCCTCGCGCCGGTCGAGGCCGAGCGAGCGAAAGGCATCGGCATCGGCGAGCAGGCGCATGGCGCGGGCAGGAAGGCTGGCCCGGCGCATCAACTCCTCGACGTCGCGGTAGGGGCCGCCCGCTTCCCGCGCCTCCGCAATGGCCTTGCCCCATTCATCCTTGAAGCCGTCGATCTGACGGAAGCCCAGACGCAGGGCGAAGGGGTCCCTTTTGCTCTCCTGACCCAGCCGGTCATGGTAAGAGCTCGATTCCGAAACGGCTTCCAAGCTGTTGTCCAAAAAGCTGGAATTGACATCGGCCGGCCGTGGTTCGACGCCGCCGTTCTCCTCCGCCTCCCGCACGATCTGGGCCGGCGCATAGAAGCCCATCGGCTGGGAATTCAGCAGCGCGGCAGCGAAAGCCGCCGGGTAATGCTTCTTCAGAAAGGAGGAGATGTAGACCAGCTTGGCGAAGGAAGCCGCGTGGCTCTCCGGAAAACCGTAGCTGCCGAAGCCCTTGATCTGCTCGAAGCAGCGCTGGGCGAAATCGCGCTCATAGCCGCGCGCGACCATGCGCTCGACCATCATCGTCTCGTAATTGCCGATGGTGCCGGCATTGCGGAAGGTGGCCATCGCCTTGCGCAGGCCATTGGCTTCGATGTCGGAGAATTTGGCGGCGACCATGGCAAGCCGCATCGCCTGTTCCTGAAAGAGCGGGACGCCTTCGGTCTTTTTCAAAACCTCGAAAAGTTCGTCCGGCCGTCCATGCTCCGGCGAGGGAGCCGGATAGGTCACCTCCTCGATCCCCGCCCGCCGCTTCAGATAAGGGTGCACCATATTGCCCTGGATAGGGCCGGGCCGGACGATCGCGACCTGGATGACGAGATCGTAGAATTTCCGCGGCTTGAGCCGCGGCAGCATGTTCATCTGGGCGCGGCTCTCGACCTGGAAGACGCCCAGCGACTTGCCCTCGCAGAGCATGTCGTAGGTTTCTTTGTCGCCGTCGGTGAAATCGGCGAGCTGATAGGATTTTCCGCCATTGGCTGCGATCAGATCGAAGGCCTTGCGGATGCAGGTCAGCATGCCCAGCGCCAGCACATCGACCTTCATCAATTGCAACGCGTCGATGTCGTCGCGGTCCCATTCGATGAAGGTGCGGTCCGCCATCGCGGCATTGCCGATCGGCACGGTCTCGTCGAGGCGTCCGCGCGACAACACGAAGCCGCCGACATGCTGCGAGAGATGGCGCGGATAGCCCAAGAGCCGGGTGGCGAAGTCTACGGCTCGGCGGATCGTCGGATTGGTCGGGTCGAGCCCGGCCTGGCGGACGCGGGCGTCACCGATCTCGCTGCCCCAGCTCCCCCAGTTCGTATCGGCGATGCGAGCGGTGACGTCCTCGGTCAGGCCCAGCACCTTGCCGGCCTCGCGGATGGCGCTGCGCGGCCGGTAATGGATCACGGTCGCGGCGATGCCGGCGCGATGGCGGCCATATTTCTCATAAATCCACTGGATCACCTCCTCGCGCCGCTCGTGCTCGAAATCGACGTCGATATCGGGCGGTTCGCGACGCTCGGTGGAGATGAAGCGCTCGAACAGCACGTCGTTGTCGGCGGGGTCGACAGCGGTGATGCCGAGCACGTAACAGACGGCGGAATTGGCGGCTGATCCGCGGCCCTGGCAGAGAATGCCCTCCTTCTCGGCAAATTCGACGATGTCGCGGATGGTCAGGAAATAGCGGGCATATTCGAGCTTCTCGATGAGGGCGAGTTCCTTCGCCAGCAGGCCCTGAACCTTGTCCGAAACGCCGTCGGGATAGCGGATCAGGCAGCAGCGGCGGACCAGTTCCACCAGCCAGTCCTGATCCTTCCAGCCGGGCGGGATCGGCTCGTCGGGATATTCATATTTGAGCTGGCCGAGATCGAACTCGATGCGAGAGAACAGGGCTTGCGTCTCGGCGATGGCTTCGGGCGCATCGCGGAACAGGCGCGCCATCTCCTGCGGCAGCTTGAGATGGCGTTCGGCATTGGATTCGAGCAGGCGCCCGGCCCGCTCGATGGTGGTGCCCTCGCGGATGCAAGTGAGCACGTCCTGCAGATCGCGCTGGGCGATGGAATCGTAGAGCGCGTCATTGCTCGCGATCAGCGGGGTGCGGGT
This sequence comes from Allobosea sp. TAB14, assembly GCF_052113865.1. Classification (NCBI taxonomy): domain Bacteria; kingdom Pseudomonadati; phylum Pseudomonadota; class Alphaproteobacteria; order Hyphomicrobiales; family Alloboseaceae; genus Allobosea; species Allobosea sp. TAB14. Next base: position 29,719 of record NZ_JBFRDQ010000021.1, read on the forward strand.
CGCGGCGGCGATCGCCTTGAGCCGCGCGAGGCGGCGGCGATCGTCGCCGCGCCGGTGCATACTGGCAGCGAGCCAGACTGCGCCGGGCGCTGCATCATCCAGCCGGGCGAGCAATGCAGGCAGGCCATCGAGGCTGCGATCCGGCATCAGGATCAACAGCAGGTCGCGGGCATCGTTCAGGAGGTCGTCGAGGACGAGATAGCACTCGCCCTTCTTCACGCCGTTCTTCAGGTTGCCGTGGCTGAGCAAGCGGCAGAGCCGACCCCAGCCGGCGCGGTTGGCCGGGTAGATGACGATGTCGGGCGTGCCGTCGGCGAAAACGAGACGGGTGCCGGTCGCGAGCTTGAAGCGCTCCGCCAGCGCCTTCATCTCCTCGGGCTTGATGGGCAGGTCGGAGAAATCCGGGTTCTCGATCCAGACATATTCACCGGGGCTGCCGCCTTCGCGGATTTTCTCGGGCGCCGGCAAACCATCCTCGCGCAACTGCCTCAGCGCCGCCCAGGCGCGCACGACGCCCGCCACCGTGTTGCGGTCGGCGATGCCGATGCCGGCATATCCGAGCAGCAGCGCCGTCAGCACCATGTTCGGCCCCGGCGAGGCACCGCGCAGGAAGGAAAAATTCGTCGCCGCAACAGGTTCGGCGAAAGGGCTGACAGACTGATTCATGCGAAGAGCCCGTGCAGGAACCAGCGCGGCGGCGCGCTCTCGGCCTCGTAGAAGCCGGTGCGGTAGAGCCAGAAGCGGCGGCCTTGCGCATCCTCGACGCGGTAATAATCGCGCATCGGCTCGTCCGAGCCGTCGCGCCACCATTCGGGCGCGATGCGCTCCGGCCCTTCGGCGCGGGCGACGTCGTGGATGAGGCGTCGCCAGCGGAAGCGGATCGGCGGTCCATCCGGTACTTCCGCGATCGCCTCGACCGGCTGGGGCGGCTCGAAGAGCTGGAGCGGGCGGGTTGGCGGCTCCTCCGGCTCGGGCTCGGGCCAGGCCGCTTCCGGCATGGGCGCAGCGGCCGAGAGCGCCTTTGCCGCACGAACGGGGTGATGGGTGTCCTGCGCCGCGAAGCGCAGCACCCGGTCGCGACCGAAGCGGGTGACGAGCCGGTCGACGAGATCGGCCACCGCCTCCTCCTCCACCGCGCGGCCGTCGAGGCTGTGCTGCTGCGTGTTGAGGGGCTCGCAGACCGGCACGGCGAGCTTGATGGCATCGAAACCGAAGCCGGGATCGAGCGGGTCGGCCAGGGTCTCGATGCGCTCGCGATAGAGCCGCAACAAAGCCYTGGCGTCGCGCGAGGGCCGGCCGGTCTCGATGACGAGGCGGCGAACCGTGCCGTCGCTGCGGAAGAAGCCGAGCTCGAAGGCGCGCCCGCCTTCACCGCGCGCCTCCAGCACCCGTGCCGCCTCCCCGATCAGCCGGACGACCACCGCCTCGAGGCTCGCCGTATCGGCGAAGGGCTCGGGGAAATGACGCTCGACCACGCAATCCGGCGGCGGACGCAAGGGGGTGATGCGGCGATCCTCATGGCCGAGGATGCGCCGGAGCTTCACCGCCAGCGCCTCGCCGAAGCGGGCGGAGAGGGTTTCCGAGGGGCGCGCGGCGACATCGGCCAGGGTCTTCAGCCCGGCTCGGGAAAGAGCGATCACGGTCTCGGGCTCCGCCTCCAGCGCGGCGACCGGCAGCGGGCGCAGCATCGCCTCGTCCCGTCCCGGCGGGATGATGCCGCGCGGTCCGAAGCGGGAACAGGCGCGTGCGGCCTCGGGCGTGCCGGCGATGGCGGCTTGCAGGCTCAAGCCCGATCGATCCATCACCTGCCACACGAGATCGAGCATCCCCGCCTCGCCGCCGAAGAGATGGGCGCAGCCGGTGACGTCGAGCGTGAGGCCGTGCGGCTCGTCGCGAGCAACCAGCGGGGTGAAGCGGTCGCAGAAGGCGGCGACCTCATCGAGGAAGGCCCGATCCGCCTGCGGTTCGGCTTCCAGCGCGACGAGATCGGGAATGCGGGCGCGGGCATCGGCCAGCGTCATGGCCCGCGTCAGGCCGAGGCGGACGGCGCGCCGGTCGCAATCGGCGAGGCGCAAGGCGTTGCCCTGCATCTCGACGAGGACATGGGGCTTCTCAGCCGGCGCGCCGAAGGCCGGAATCCGGCCCAGCCGCCGCAGCCTGTCCGTCGCCAGATAGGGAAACCAGAGGGCGAGATAGCGGCGGGACATCGTTCCTGCGGGGAATGAGCCTGTCGGATCGGTCAAAGACGGTTCGGTTCTCGAAAGCGCATCGGTCACGGTTCCACTCCACACGCCACTCACGCTCTGCCGCATCGCCGCGCACGCCGCCGCGATGGCGCAGCAATCTCAAGCCGAAGGCCGGGGCGCCCGGCGCATTCGCCTCCAGCGCCCGCGAGGCCAGCGGCACGACCTGCCAGCGCGTCCGCGCCGCGCTCGGCGCTTCCGCCGCCGCGACCCGCAGCAGCAGGGTCGCCACGCCGGACCCCTCGGCCGCGAGCGCGAGCCGCCGGCTCGCGGTCAGGTCGAAGGCGCGCGGCTCGCCCCAAGGCTCGATCAGCACGGCGCCGAGCGCCGGACAGCGCGCTCCCTCGGCGCCGGCCCGCAACACGCCCAGGGCGTCGCGTGCCCGCACCAGCAGAAGCCTGCCGGGATCGAGGCCGAGTTCGTTCAGCCCCGGCGCATGCAAACGGCCGGTCTCGGCATCGACGAAATCCTGCCGCACCCAGAGGATCGGCCGCGCAGCGTCGTCTCCCGCCTCCCCTTGCGCCGCCCGCAGAGCCAACCCGAGCGCAAAGCCCGTGGCGGCAGCGAGATCGGCGGTGCCGGCGGCGTAGACTTCATGCAGCGCTGCCCGTTCGAGCCCGCCGGACAGGGCCGCATCGATCTCCGTGGCGCCGAGGCTCACCTTGCCCGCCGCAGCCGGCCCCGACCGCAAGRCCGCCTCGGCGAGGCTGCGGCGCAGATCGGACAAGGCTGGCGAGATGGCGTTCTGCATGGGCGACAAAGCAATTGTTCACTCTTTGTTCTTTTATAGAACGTCGCGCGGTGGAAGGCGAGTCGAGTCTCCCGTTTCGGCAGTGGACCGCTGACAGCGGCTGGCACGGAAAGATTCCCGGCTTCGTCCAGCGCCGTCATCCCGGACAAGTGGCGAAGCCGCGGCGATCCGGGATCCATGCCTGAACCTCACTCGGAAGCGCTCCGGCATGGATCCCGGGTCTGCGCTTCGCTTCGCCCGGGATGACATGATTGTCGGAACAGCTACTCCGCCGCCGTACCCGCCGCCTGCCAGGTCAGCGTCTGCGCCTCGTGCAGCGCCTGGTAAGGCCCGCCGGCGCGGATGAGGTCCTCGTGGCGGCCCTGCTCGGCGATACCAGCCGGCGTCACCACCACGATGCGGTCGGCATGGCGGATGGTGGCGAGGCGGTGGGCGATGACCAGCGTCGTGCGCCCCTGCGCCAGCTCGGTCAGCGATTGCTGGATCGCCTTCTCGGTCTCGGTGTCGAGGGCGGAGGTGGCCTCGTCGAGGATCAGGATCGGCGGGTTCTTCAGGAAGATGCGGGCGATGGCGAGGCGCTGCTTCTGGCCGCCGGAAAGCTTGACGCCGCGCTCGCCGATCACCGTGTCCAGCCCCGCCGGAAGATCGGCGATCATCCGGTCGAGCCGCGCCCGGCGGGCGGCCTCGACGATCTCGGCTTCCGAGGCGCCGAGCCGGCCATAGGCGATGTTCTCGCGGATGGTGCCGGCGAAGAGGAAGACATCCTGCTGGACGATGCCGATCTGGCGGCGCAGCGAGGCGAGCGTCAGCTCGCGGAGGTCGATGCCGTCGACGGTGATGCGTCCGGCATCGACCTCGTAGAAGCGCGGCAGCAGCGAGAGCAATGTCGTCTTGCCCGCTCCCGAAGGGCCGACGAAGGCAACCGTCTCGCCGGCCCGGATCGCGAGGTCGATATGGGACAGGATCGGCCTGTCCTTGGCATAGCCGAAGCGCACGCCCTCGAAACGGATGGTCCCCTTGAGCGGCGGCGCCTCGACCGCATCGGGCGCATCGGCGATATCGGGCTCGGTCGCGAGCAGTTCCTGATAGCGGCGGAAGCCGGCGATGCCCTTCGGATAGGTCTCGATCACCGCGGCGATCTTGTCGAGCGGGCGGTAGAAGACGCCGACCAGCAAGAGGAAGCCGACGAAGCCGCCGATGCTGAGGCTGCCCTGCACGACATACCAGGTGCCGGCCAGCATGACCGCGAGCTGGACCAGGCGCATGCCGAGATAGTTCAGCGCCTGGCTCGCCGCCATGATGCGGTAGGCTTCGAGCTTGGTCGAGCGATAGCGCTGGTTGTCGCCGGCGAAGAGCGCGCGCTCATGGGCCTCGTTGGCGAAGGCCTGGACCACGCGCATGCCGCCGATATTCTCCTCCAGCCGGGCGTTGAAGGCGCCGACGCGGCCATATTGCGCCTGCCAGTTGGTGGTCATGCGGCCGCCATAGCGGGCGACGATGAAGCCGGCGAGCGGCACGATCAGCGCCGTGATCAGCGCCAGATGGACATGGACCGAGAGCATCAGCAGGAAGGCGCCGACGAAGGTCATCACCGCGATGAACAGGTCCTCCGGCCCGTGATGGGCGACCTCGCCGATCTCCTCCAGATCCTTGGTGACGCGGGCGACGAGATGGCCGGTCTTCTGGTCGTCGTAGAAGCGGAAGGAGAGCTTCTGGAGATGGTCGAAGGCGCGCCGGCGCATCTCCGTCTCGATATTAATGCCGAGGCGGTGGCCCCAATAGGTCACGATCGCCATCAGCCCGGTGTTGAGCCCATAGATCGCGAGCAGCAGGACGCCCGCGAGCAGGATCAGCGGCCAGTCGCCGCGCGGCAGCAGGAGATCGACGAAGGCCTTCATCGCCATCGGAAAGCCAAGCTCGAGCAGGCCGGACAGCACGGCGCAGCCGAAATCGACCAGGAACAGCGTCCGGTGTGGGCGATAATAGGCGAAGAACTCTCTCAGCATGGCGCGCTCATAGCAGATCGGCGCCGTTTTGCGTCAGCTTCGCTGCAACAACCCCGATATCCCGCGACCGATGCCGGGAGTCCGCCCCGATGCTCCGATGACCCCGTTTCCCAACGGCGCGGTGCCACTTTCCTTCGCCATGCTCTAGCTTCGCTTCATGTGGCAGATTCTCTCGACCTACTGGCCGCACATCCTCGCCGTCATTTCCGTGGTGATGGCGGCCGTGGCCGCCGCGCATGCGGTGATGACCAAGGACGAGGTGCGCGCCGCCATCGGCTGGGCCGGAGTCATCATCCTCTCGCCGATCGTCGGCCCGCTCCTCTATGCCGTCGCCGGCGTCAACCGTATCCGCCGTGCCACGATCCTCTCGCAACGCCCCGGGCCCGGCGCCGCCGCGGATTCCACCCGACGCTTCCATATCAGCCATGACGAGGTCGGCGACGTGTTCGGCCAGCGCTTCGCGGCGCTGAAGACATTGGGCGACCGCGTCGCGCGCCATCCGCTGACCAAGGGCAACCAGATCGAGACGCTGCGGACCGGGGACGAGGCCTATGCCGCCATGCTCGCCGCCATCGCAGCGGCCGAGCGCAGCGTGATCCTGGAGACCTACATCTTCGACCGCGACCCGCTGGGCCTGAGGATCGCCGATGCGCTGATCGCGGCCTCGAGACGCGGCGTCTCCGTCCGCGTGCTGATCGACTCGGTCGGCGCCCGTTACTCGGTGCCCAGCATCGTCGGCCCCCTGCGCAGCGGCGGCGTCACCGTCGCCGTGTTCAACGGCAACATCATCATGGGCCTCAGGCTGCCCTATGCCAATCTGCGCACCCACCGGAAGATCATCGTCGTGGACGGCGCGACCGCCTTCATGGGCGGAATGAACATCCGGCAGGGCTTCACGACGGAATTCGCGGGCGAGGCTTCGGCCCATGACACGCATTTCCGCATCACCGGGCCGGTCGTGGGCGACCTCTTCGCCGTGGCGGCCGAGGATTGGCGCTTCGCCACCGGCGAGGCGCTGACCGGCGCGGACTGGGCAATGCAGGCGCCGGCACCCGTCGAGCGGCCGGTGCTGATGCGCGCCGTGCCTTCCGGTCCCGACTCGTTCCTCGAGACCAATCACAAGCTGCTGATCGGTGCGCTCTCAGTGGCGCGCCGCTCGGTCAGGATCATGTCGCCCTATTTCCTGCCCGACCAGGAACTGATCAGCGCCCTGGTGACGGCGGCGCGGCGCGGCGTCGACATCGACATCGTCGTGCCCTCGGTCAACAACCTCGTGCTTGTCGACCGGGCGATGACGGCGCAGTTCGACCAGATCCTCAAGAATTACTGCCGGATCTGGCGCGCAACCGGCCCCTTCGACCATTCCAAGCTCTTCGCCATCGACGGGGCTTGGGCCTATGTCGGCTCCTCCAATCTCGATCCGCGCTCGCTCCGGCTGAATTTCGAGATCGACGTGGAGGTTCTCGATCCCGGCTTCGCACGCGGGATCGAGGCCCGGATCGACGCCGTGATCGCCAAGGCCGGCAAGGTCACGCTTGCCGGCCTGCGCGCGCGGCCCTATCTCGTACGTCTGATGGACCGGGTGATCTGGCTCGGCTCGCCCTATCTCTGACGAAACGGTGACGAGTCCGGCCTCCCCGGCAGTATAGACTGCGGGTCCGCCCGATTCGATTCCGTGCCGACACAGGCTGGCGCAGCGATGCAGAAGAAGAGCCCAAGCCTGCGGGCCAGCATCATCTCCTCGCTCCGCCAGCGCAGGAACCGGACGGGAACCCTTTCCGGCATCGCCGGCGAACGGCTCTCCGGCACGCTGGTCGCGTCCTACAATGTCCATAAATGCGTCGGCGTCGACGGCCGCTTCGATCCGGAGCGGATCGCCCGCGTCATCGCCGAGATCGGCCCCGACGTCATTGCCCTGCAGGAGGCCGACAAGCGCTTCGGCGAGCGCGAGGGTCTGCTCGACCTCGCCTGGCTCGAGCAGGAAACCGGGCTGGTGCCGGTCCCGCTCGGCAATGCCAGCCGGGCCCATGGCTGGCGCGGCAATGTCGTGCTGTTCCGGCGTGGCATCGTACAGGACGTCCATCAGGTGAGCCTGCCGGGGCTCGAGCCACGCGGCGCGCTCGTCGTCGATCTCGACCTCGAAAGCGGCGCGGCGCTCAGGCTCGTCGCCGCTCATTTCGGCCTGCTCCGGCGCTCGCGCTCGCAGCAGGCGCGCCGGCTGATCGAGATCATGCAAAGCCGGGACGAGCGCCCCACCCTCCTGCTGGGAGACCTCAACGAATGGCGCCTGGGCGAGCGCTCCTCGCTCAAGGAGCTGGGTCCGGCCTTCGGCAGGCTGCCGGTGCCGGTGCCGAGCTTTCCCTCCGGCCTGCCGCTCCTGGCGCTCGACCGCATCATCGCCAACCGGCCGGAAATCCTGTCCGATGTCGAAGTCCACGACACGCCGCTGGCAAGGACCGCCTCGGACCATCTGCCGATCAAGGCCTATGTCGATCCCGGCCTGCAGGGCCTCGCCCTTCCCGAGAGCGCGGAAACCGATGCCGCGACAGCAAGCGAGGCCACGCACGCCATGCTGTCCGAACGCCCCCTGCCCTTGCCGGAGGCGCTCTCGGGCGACACCGGCGAGCGGCGCAACCGCGAACTCGTCCGGAAAGCCGGTGTCCGCCTGAAACGGGCCGTCAGCCGCACCTTGCGGCGGCGCGAGCCTCCTTCGCGCTGATGAAACAGGCGCACCCCGCCCCTCGTCGCGCCGGTCATGACCAGCATGCGCGGGCGTGCTGGCCAGCCGGGACAAAGCCGGCAATGTGGGACGTTCCAGAGTCGCTCGTCTCCCGGAGTTGAGATGCCGGATTCCTCCCCAACGCCTCAGCCCGAAAGCCGGAACGCAGCGCTCCGAAAAGGCCGGGACGAAGCCCCCGCCGAACGCCCAAGCGCGGTGCAGCTCTTCCTGATCTTCACGCGCATCGGGTTGACCAGCTTCGGCGGCGGCCTGAGCGGCTGGCTGCTGCGGGAGTTCGTGCAGCGGCGCAAGCTGATGAGCGAGGAGGATTTCCTGAACGGGCTCTCGATCGCGCAGGCGCTTCCGGGGGTCAACGTCACCAATATGGCGATCTGGATCGGCTACAAGCTCGGCGGGCGCAACGGCGCCATCGCCTCCTGGCTCGGCATCATCGTGCCGGCCGCCATCGTGATCACGCTGATCAGCACCGTCTTCACCGCGCTCGCCGGCTTCGAGCTGACCCATGTCGCGCTTGCGGGCGCCGCCTGCGCCGCGATCGGGCTGTCGCTCTCGATGGGGCTCGTCGCCGCGCGGCGCGTGCCGCGCCGCGTGTTCCCGCTCGCGATCATGGCCGCCACCTTCGTCGCGGTCGCCATCCTGCAATTGCCGCTGATCTGGACGGTGCTCGTCGCCGGCTCGCTCAGCGTCGCCGTGACCTACCACCAGGGCTGACGGACAATGCCGGCCATCGCCATCAGCATCCTGCTGGTCTTCCTGCCGCTCTCGCTGGTGACGATCGGCGGCGGGCAGAGCGCCGTTGCCGATATGCACCGCCAGATCGTCGACGTGCATGGCTGGATGACCGCCTCCCAATTCGTCGATGCCTTCGCGATCTCGCGGCTGGYGCCGGGCCCGGGCTCGCTGCTCGCGACGCTGATCGGCTGGCGCATCGCGGGTTTCTGGGGGGCGCTGGCGGCGACCATCGGCATCTTCGGCCCGACCGCGCTGCTGATCTACGGTGTCGCCCATATCTGGTCGCGCTTCGAGGGTGCGCGATTGCTCAAGGCGCTGGAAAGAGGCCTGCGGCCCGTCGCGGCCGGGATGATCCTGGCGGCGAGCTACGTGCTGATCAATTCGCTCGACAGCGGCTGGATCGGGCGCGGGCTGGCGCTGGCCTCGACCGCGCTGCTGATGGCGACGCCGATCAATCCGCTCCTGCTGATCGGGGGCGGAGCGGGCTGCTTCGTCCTGCTGCACATGGCGGCGCTGATCTGAATCGCTTCGCAGAAAATGGCGCGACCTACGGGAGTCGAACCCGTCTCCCCAGCGTGAAAGGCTGGTGTCCTAACCGATAGACGAAGGTCGCGTGCTCTCGCGGCCGGGGCCGCGTTGCGAAGCGGGGCGAGGTATAGTAGCGGGCGTGCCGCTTCGCAAGCACCCGTTCACAAGAATCGTGAGCCGACCTCCCATTTTCAAAGCAAGCCGGGCGGCCGCGCCTAGACGGCTCTGGCGAGATCGAGGATCCGCAGCTCCGCCGTCTCGTTCCCGCCCCAGCGGTTGAGGCTCAAGGTCGCGGCGAGATGGACCATTTCGCCGCGTGCCGCGATCAGCGCTTGCCCCAGCGGTTCCTGCGCCGCGCGGAAGGCGACGCCGCCGATGCTGGCCCCATCGCCGCTGCGCAGCTTGATACGGATATGGCCGCCACTGCCGATCGGGATGGCATCGGTCAAGCGATGGGCGGGGAAGACGAAGACCGGCTCGGGGCTGCCTGAGCCGAAAGGTCCGGCCTTCTCGATCTCGGCGATGAGGCGCGGGCTGGCGCCCCCCGCGCTCAAGGCGGCATCGACCAGCAGCGCCTCGGCCTCGCTGGCGCCTGCGACCTCGCGCGCAAGATGCTCGTTCAGGAAGGCGTGGAAGGCATTCGCTTGCCCGCGCCCGAGCGTGACGCCGGCCGCCATGGCGTGGCCGCCGCCTTTCACCGCCATGCCGGCCTCTACCGCCGCGCGCACGGCCCGGCCGAGATCGACGCCCGCGACCGAGCGGCCCGAGCCGGTGGCACCGCCCTCCCCGTTCAGCGCCAGCGCGAAAGCCGGGCGGCGGAAGCGTTCCTTCAATCGCGCCGCCACCAGCCCGACGATGCCGGGGTGCCAGTCGGCGCTGCCCGCGAGCAGGACCGGCAGGCTCTCATTCGCGCCGGCGAGCTCATGCTCCGCCTGCGAGACGGCCTCCAGCACGGCGAGGCGCTCGATCTCCTGCCGTTCCTGGTTGAGGCGGTTGAGCTCGGCGGCGATGGCACGCGCTTCGACCTCGTCGGCGGTGAGCAGGAGGCGGGCGCCGAGAGCGGCATCGCCGATGCGCCCGCCGGCATTGATGCGCGGGCCGAGCAGGAAGCCGAGATGCCAGGGCTGGACCGGCCCGTCGAGGCCGGCGACATCCATCAGCGCGGTCAGGCCCGGCCGGATGCGCGCGCGCATCATGGCGATGCCTTGCCGGACGAAGGCACGGTTCAGCCCGCGCAGCGGCACGACATCGGCGACTGTCGCCAGCGCGACGAGGTCGAGCATCGCGAGCAGGTCGGGCTCGCCGCCGCGCTCGGCCCAAATGCCCTGCCGGCGCAGTTCCCGGCTGGTCGCGACGAGGGCGAGGAAGACGACGCCGGCGGCGCAGAGGTGCCCCAGGCCGGAGAGATCGTCCTGACGATTGGGATTGACCAGCGCCTCGACGGCCGGCAGCCGCTCTGGCGCCTGGTGATGGTCGAGCACGACGACATCGAGCCCGAGCCGGCGGGCCTCGGCCAGAGGCTCGTCGCTGGTGGTGCCGCAATCGACGGTGACGAGCAGCGTCGCGCCCTCGCCCGCCAGCATGCGGATGGCCTCGCTGTTGGGGCCGTAACCCTCGATCAGCCGGTCGGGGATATGGATGCGCGGGCGGGCGCCGGCCTGCTCCAGGAAGCCGGCGAGCAGGGCGGAGGAGCAGGCGCCGTCGACATCGTAGTCGCCGAAGATCGCGACCTGCTCGCGGGCGGCACCGGCCCGCGCCAGCCGCGCGGCGGCGGCTTGCATGTCCGTGAGGATGGCGGGATCGGGCAAGAGATCGCGCAGCTTCGGCTCGAGGAAGCGCAGCGCCTCGGCCGGCTCGACATCGCGGGCGGCCAGCAGGCGCGCGAGGATGTCGGGCAAGCCCTGCTGCTGGCTCAACGCCTCGGCGCGGCCGAGGCCGGCCATGTCGAGCCGGTCGCGCCAGGGCCGGCCGAGCACGGAGCGGGTCACGCCGAGAAAAGCACGGGGCTGCATCAGACTCATCGTGCTCCCGGCGTCGCGCAAGCGGAGCACAAGGTCAACCAGCGTCGAACTTGGCCGGCCGGTAACCGGGCGCCATACTGTGCACAAGCGCCAGCCAAGGCGCAGGATCGGACAGGAAACGCGCATGGAAACAGAAACCGACGTCGTCATCGTCGGCGCCGGCCTGTCCGGCCTCGTCGCCGCCTGCGAGATCGCGGATGCGGGCCGGAAGGTCATGCTGCTCGACCAGGAGCCGGAAGCCTCGCTCGGCGGACAGGCCTTCTGGTCCTTCGGCGGGCTGTTCTTCATCGACAGCCCGGAGCAGCGGCGGCTGCGCATCCGCGATTCGCGCGAATTGGCGGCGGATGACTGGTTCGGCTCGGCCGGCTTCGACCGGCAGGAGGATGAATGGCCGCAGCGCTGGGCAAAAGCCTATCTCGATTTCGCAGCGGGCGAGAAGCGGAGCTGGCTGCATGCGATGGGCATGCGCTGGTTCCCGGTCGTCGGCTGGGCCGAGCGCGGCGGCTATCTCGCCACCGGCCACGGCAATTCGGTGCCGCGCTTTCATGTCACCTGGGGCACCGGACCCGGCGTGCTGGAACCCTTCCTGCGCCGCGCCAAGGAGGCCGAAGCCAAGGGGCTGCTCTCGTTCCGGTTCCGCCACCGCGTCACCGGCATTACGCGGAGCGGCGGTGCGGTCGACGGCGTCGCGGGCGAAGTCCTCGAGCCGAGTGCCGTCGGCCGTGGCGAGAAGAGCGGCCGCACCGTCGCCGGGCATTTTTCACTGAAGGCGCAGGCGGTGATCGTCACCTCCGGCGGCATCGGCGGCAATCACGAGCTCGTCCGGGCCAACTGGCCGGCGCGTCTCGGCCAGCCCCCTGCCCGGCTGCTCTCCGGCGTGCCCGATCATGTCGACGGCGCGATGCTTGCTGTCGTGGAAGCCGCCGGCGGCCGGCTGATCAATAGCGACCGGATGTGGCACTATGTCGAGGGCATCGCCAACTGGGCGCCGATCTGGCCGCGGCACGCCATCCGCATCCTGCCCGGTCCCTCCTCGCTCTGGTTCGATGCGCGCGGCAACCGGCTGCCTGTACCGCTCTTTCCCGGCTTCGACACGCTGGGCACGCTCGAGCACATCATGAAGACCGGCTATAGCCATTCCTGGTTCGTGCTCAGCCGCAGCATCATCGCCAAGGAATTCGCGCTGTCGGGCTCGGAGCAGAACCCGGACCTCACCGGCAAGAGCTGGCGGCAGGTGCTGAAGCGCGCGGGCGGCGGCGTGCCGGGGCCGGTGCAGGCCTTCATGGACAAGGGCGAGGACTTCATCGTCGAGAGCGACTTCTCGCGCCTCGTCGCGCGCATGAATGCGCTCGCCGGCGAGGCGCTGATCGACGAGGCGCATCTGCGCGGGCAGATCGAAGCCCGCGACCGGGCGCTCGCCAACCCCTTCGGCAAGGACATGCAAGTGACCGCGCTGCGCGGGGCGCGGGCCTATCTCGGCGACCGATTGATCCGCACGGCAAAGCCGCACCGCATCCTCGACCCCGCCCATGGCCCGCTGATCGCGGTCAGGCTCAACATCCTGACGCGGAAGTCGCTGGGCGGGCTGATGACGGATCTGTCGTCACGCGTGCTCGACGCCGTGGGCGAGCCGGTGCCGGGGCTCTATGCGGCGGGAGAAGCKGCCGGCTTCGGCGGCGGCGGCCTGCATGGCTACCGTGCGCTGGAAGGCACCTTCCTCGGCGGCTGCATCTTCTCGGGGCGGGTGGCCGGGCGCGCCGCGGCGGAAGCTGTGGGATAAGACCGGCGGCGTAGCGCCGTCATGCTCGGGCTTGACCCGAGCATCTTATGACGATGGAGGCTCCAGCGCCTCTCTCGGCCTGAGATTCTCGGGGCAAGCCCGAGAATGACGCCCTATTGCAATGTCCGGCGCAGGCCAAAGGCCGGCGCCGGAAACACGGCTCCGCTCAATCGAGCTGGAACTTCGAGAATTCGCGATGCTCGCCGAAGATGCGGCGGACCGTGCCCGTGATCGAGCGATAGACCAGCGTCTCGGTCTCGATGAAGTCCTTGCCGAACTTCACGCCCGAGAGCAGCCCGCCATCGGTGACGCCGGTGGCGCAGACGATGACGTCGCCCGAAGCCATCTCCGACATGTCGTACTTCTTGTTCGGGTCCTTGACGCCCATGCCCGCCGCGCGCACGCGCTTCTCCTCGGTGTCGAGGATCAGCCGGCCCTGCATCTGGCCGCCGACGCAACGCAGCGCAGCCGCCGCCAGCACGCCCTCGGGGGCGCCGCCGATGCCGAGATAGAGGTCGATGCCGGTCTTCTCCGGCTGGGTGCAGAAGATCACGCCGGCCACGTCGCCATCGGTGATCAGGCGGATCGAGCAGCCGGTCTTGCGGACCTCCTCGATCAGCTTGGCATGGCGCGGGCGGTCCATGATCAGCGTCGAGATCTCATGCGGCTTCACGCCCTTGGCCTTGGCCAGCGCGTTGATGTTGTCGGCCGGCGAGGCGTCGAGGTCGATCACGCCTTTGGCATAGCCCGGGCCGCAGGCGATCTTGTCCATGTAGACGTCGGGTGCGTAGAGCAGGCTGCCGGCGCCGGCCATGGCCATCACGGCGATCGAGCCCGGCATGTCCTTGGCGCAAAGCGTCGTGCCCTCGAGCGGGTCGACCGCGATGTGCACCTTCGGCCCCTGCTTGTTGCCGACCTTCTCGCCGATGAAAAGCATCGGCGCCTCGTCGCGCTCGCCCTCGCCGATGACGATCTCGCCATCGATGGGCAGGCGGTTCAGTTCGCGGCGCATGGCGTCGACGGCGGCCTGGTCGGCGGCCTTCTCGTTGCCATGGCCGCGCAGGCGCGCGGCGGAAACGGCAGCGCGCTCGGTGACGCGCACCAGCTCCATCGAGAGATAGCGCTCGATGATCTGATCCGGGGAGATACGGAGATCGACGGACATGAAATGGTTTCCCCTTGCAATATGGCGGGCGGAATCGACCCGAAGGCCTATTCCCGCTCTATGCGGATGACTTGCGGCGGTTCCGCGACATGGCCGTCGGCCGTGACCTTTTCCAGCGCCGCCCGGATCGCGGATTCACTCGTGGCGTAGGTGATGAGCACGACCGGCACCGGCGCGCCCGAGCGGCCGCCCGGATCGCGGTTCACGGCTTCCGGCGAGCGGCGCTGGACGATGCTTTCCAGCGAGATGTCGGCTTCGGCCATGCGGGTTGCGATCGCAGCCGCGGCACCGGGACGGTCCGCCACGGCGAGGCGCACGTAATAGCCGCCTTCGTGACGCTGCATCGGCGCGCGCGTCGGCTCCTCCAGCCGCCCGACCGGCAGGCCGAAGGGCAGGCCCGCAGTGCCGCGCGCGACATCGGCGATGTCGGCCACCACGGCCGAGGCCGTCGGATCGCCGCCGGCGCCGGGGCCGACCAGCGTGATCTCGCGGACCGCGTCGGCATCGATGCTGACGGCGTTGAGCACGCCCATCACCTGCGCGATGGCGGAGGCTTTCGGCACCATGGTCGGGTGCACGCGCTGCTCGATGCCGGTCTTGGTGCGCTCGGCGACGCCGAGCAGCTTGATGCGGTAGCCGAGCTCGTCGGCCATGCGCAGATCGAGCGGCGTGATCGCGGAAATGCCTTCGACATGAATCGCTTCGGCGTCGATCTTCGTGCCGAAGGAGAGGCTGGTCAGGATGGCGAGCTTATGGGCGGTGTCGAAGCCCTCGACGTCGAAGGTCGGGTCCGCTTCGGCATAGCCGAGGCGCTGGGCGTCCGCCAGGCAGGCTTCGAAGGTCAGCCCCTCCTGCTCCATCCGCGAGAGGATGTAGTTGCAGGTGCCGTTGAGGATGCCGGAGATGCGGCTGACATTGTTGCCGGCCAGCGCTTCGCGGAGCGTCTTCACCACCGGGATGCCGCCGGCCGAGGAAGCTTCGAAGGCGAGCGCCACACCGTTGCTCTCGGCGAGTTCCGCGAGGGCGACGCCATGGGCCGCAAGCAGCGCCTTGTTGGCGGTGACGACATGCTTGCCGGCCGAGAGCGCGGCCTCCACCRTCGCCTTGGCCGGGCCGTCGGAACCACCCATCAATTCGACCACGCAATCGACATCGGCGGATTTCGCCAGCGCCACCGGATCGTCGAACCAGGTGAAACCGCCGAGATCGATCCCACGATCGCGCTTGCGGTCGCGCGCCGAGACGGCGACGACGCGGATCGCCCGGCCGCAGCGCGCGGCAAGCGCGTTCTCCTGCCGTTGCAGGATCTTCAGCACCGAGGCGCCGACCGTGCCAAGACCGGCGAGGCCGATGCGCAGAGGCTGGGAGGCGTTCGGGAGGACAGCGCTGGTCATGGGCGCGGGGTCGCATGAGGCGCGATGCGTGTCAACGGAGAGCGACACTCCCAGCTCTGCGAAATCGCTCCGGCACGACTAGCGCTCGGCCGAAACGACGAAGGCAGAAATGCCTCCTTCGATCGGGCCGGAGCCGAAGCGACGCTCCAGCGCCTTCGCCACGACCTCGGTCGCGGCCGCCAGCCCCGGCGCGCCGCGCGCCTCGATCTCGCCGCGGATCGGCGTGCCCTGGCAGAAGCCGGTCGCGACATCCAACGCGGAATTGGCGCGGGAACGCTTCTCAACACGCTCGATCGCAGGCCTCCCGAAGCCGCCGGCCATGACATCGAGCTCGATCATTCCGAGATCATGATAGCCATGCGGCGTGCGCTCGATGAAACGGGGAGGATCGGCCGGAAAAACCTCGGCCAGCGCGTCCAGCAGCACCGCCGTGAAATCATTGCGGGCGACCGCATCCCAGACATTGAAGAGATAGCGCCCACCCGGCCGCAGGACACGCCGGGCCTCGCTATAACCCTTCGGCTTGTCGGGGAAAAACATCGCGCCGAACTGGCAGGCGACAACATCGAAGCTCTCATCCGCGAAGGGCAGATCGAGCGCGTCCGCCTGCTTGCAAACGATCCTGGCGTCCCCCGCAAACCGTGCGGCGGCGATGTCGAGCATCGCCTGGTTGAGATCCGTCGCGACGATGCTCGCCCCATCGAGGCGCCCCGCCATCGCATGCGTCAGAGCGCCGGTCCCCGCCGCGAGCTCGAGAACATGGGCGGGCCGAGCGGCCATGACGMGAGCCGCCAGATCCTCGGCATAGGGTTGAAAGATCAGGGGTACGAGCAGCCGGTCGTAGATCTGCGGAATGGGACCGGTGAAAACCTTGTCCGTCTCTTCCATGGCAGCACCTGTCGCAGCAGCCCTCGCGCAGGATAGCCCAGCGACTGACGTAACGGAACCGCCTTGTTCGGAGCCACGAATTGCGGGACTCAGCGCTGATCCGACCGACAAGCCGCTTCAGCGGCTCCCGCAACGCCTCTCAGCCGAAATGGCAGATCACCTCGGCGGCGACGCGCTTCACCTTGCCGTCGTCGAAGGAGAGATAGACCCGCAGCAGATTGCTGACGAAGGCCGTTGCCTTGATCGTGCGCAGCGCTTCCAGCGTCTGGCCTTCCGAGACCGTGCTGTTCTCGACGTCGGGCGTCCAGAACCACGGCTTCGGCGGATCGATCGTCGCATCGGCGAGAATGCGCTCGGCCTCCGCCCTCTCCGTGCCGATCGGGATCCGCCGCGAAACCACATCGGTCACGTCGCGCGCGCATTCGCGGGCATTGCCGGATGACGCCAGGACGTCCCGGACCAGATCGGAGCTGGTGTCGGTGATGCGGCCCTTGGAGTAATCATAGGTCGCCACCAGGCAGACCGCCGCGAAAGCGGCGAAGCCGATGCCGATAAGGCGGCCTTTTCGTTGCATGGAAGCGAGCCCCGGACGCGATACGGAATCTCCCTTCCGCACCGTCCCGGTTCCCATGTTTTGGCGGCGGGGTCCAGAGGCAGCGCAAAACCGCCACCGTCATTCTCAGGCGAAGCGAAGCGCAGACCCGAGAATCTCATGCAGGATGAGGCGCCTCTCCTTCAGGAGATGCTCGGGCCAGGCCCGAGCATGACAGCCCTGACGGTCGAAACGCCGCGCCCTACCCCGCCTTCGGCATCTGGATGACGTTGTGCAATGTCGCGTCGGCGCCCTTCAGGAAGCGGCCGATATTGCGGGCGGCCTGGCGGATGCGTTGCTCGTTCTCGACGATGGCGATGCGGACATAATCGTCGCCATGCTCGCCGAAGCCGATGCCGGGCGCCACCGCGACCTCGGCCTTCTCGATCAGGAGCTTGGAGAACTCCAGCGAGCCGAGATGGCGGAATTTCTCGGGGATCGGCACCCAGGCGAACATCGAGGCTTCCGGCGCGGGGAAGTCCCAGCCGGCCTTGCCGAAGCTCTCGACCAGCGCATCGCGGCGCTTGCGGTAGATGTCGCGCATCTCGCGGATGCAGTCGTCCGGCCCGTTGAGCGCGGCGGCGGCGGCRACCTGGATCGGCGTATARGCGCCGTAGTCGAGATAGGAYTTSACCCGCGCCAGMGCCGCSAGCAGSCGCTCRTTGCCGACSGCRAAGCCCATGCGCCAGCCGGYCATGGAGAAGGTCTTCGACATCGAGGTGAACTCGACCGCGACATCGATCGCGCCCGGCACCTGCAGCATCGAGGGCGGCGGGTTGTTCTCGTCGAAATAGACCTCGGCATAGGCA
>NZ_JBFRDQ010000022.1:0-30467 GCF_052113865.1 Allobosea sp. TAB14
GCTCTACAGCGATATCGGCCAGCCCGGCTTCGACCCCGAGGGCGACCGCTTCATGCTCTGCGGCTCGCCACAGATGCTCGCCGACCTCAAGACGATCTTCGCCGAGCGCGGCCTTGAGGAAGGCAATCACGGCGAGGCCGGCGACTACGTCATCGAAAAGGCCTTCGTCGAGAAATAAGCCCCAGCCGGGCACCTCGAAGCACGGCGCCGCGATCCGCGAGCGGGTATCGGCCATGCCGCATCTGCAAAGCGCGCGCCGCGCTTTTGCGCCAGTGTAGCCGCGCTCTGTTTCGATCGCGGTACCCAGTCATGAACATGCGCGTGTCCCAAGCCGCCCACTCCGCCACCCCGGTCGGAATCGGCCAGTCGCTGCCGCGCAACGAGGATGCGGTCCTCGTCCGGGGCGAGGGGCGCTACACCGACGACCTCTCTCTGGAGGGGCAGCTTCACGCCGCCTTCGTTCGCAGCCCGCATGCCCACGGCATCATCCGCGAGATCGACGTCTCGGCGGCGCGGGCCATGAAGGGCGTCGTCGCGGTCTACACGGCCGATGATCTCGAAGGCCAGGGCTACGGCACGCTGAAATGCCAGCTCGACCTGACCAGCCGCGACGGAACGCCGTTGAGGAAGCCGGTGCGGAAGGCGCTGGCCATCGACAAGGTCCGCTATGTCGGCGACCCCGTGGCGATGGTCGTGGCCCGCACGCCCGCGAAGGCCCGCGACGCGGCCGAGGCGGTGGCACTCGATATCGACATCCTCCCGGCCGTCACCTCGGCAGAGGAGGCGCTTGAGCCCGGCGCGCCGCAGCTCTTCGACGACGTCCCCGGCAACCTCGTCCTCGACTATCATTTCGGCGACGCCGCCAAGGTCGCCGAGGCCTTCGCCAAGGCCGCGCATGTCACGAAGCTGCGGATCGTCAACAACCGCATCGTGGTGAACCCGATCGAGCCCCGTGCCGCGATCGGCGCCTATGACCGCAAGACCGGCCGCTACACGCTTCATGCCCCGAGCCAGGGCGCCTTCGGCATGCGCAACAGCCTCGCCGCGGCGATGGGTGTTCCCGCAGGGCGGATGCGGCTCGTCACCGGCCATGTCGGCGGCTCCTTCGGCATGAAGGCCTCGGTGTTTCCCGAATATGTCGTGCTGCTGCACGCGGCGCGGCTGCTGAAGAAGCCGGTGAAATGGACCGACCAGCGCGCGGAGAGCTTCGTCTCCGACCATCACGGCCGGGACATGGCCTTCGAGGCCGAGCTCGCGCTCGATGCGCGCGGCCGCTTCCTGGCGACGCGCTTCACCGGCTTCGGCAATATGGGCGGCTATCTCTCCTCGGTCGGGCCGATGATGGCGACGCTCAACATCGGCAAGAACAGCGTCGGCATGTACCGCACGCCGCTGGTCGAGGTCGCGACCCGCTGCGCCGTCACCAATACCGTGCCGATCGCGGCCTATCGCGGCGCCGGGCGCCCCGAGGGCAATTACTTCATGGAGCGGCTGATCGATGCCGCCGCCCGCGAGATGAAGATCGACAAGGCCGTGCTCCGGCAGCGCAACCTGATCCCCACGGACAAGCTGCCCTGGACCACGCCGATCGGGACGCAATATGACAGCGGCGATTTCCCGGCGCTCTTCGCCCGGGCGCTGGAGGCGGCCGACTGGAAGGGCTACCGGGCCCGCGAACGCGCCAGCCGCAAGGCCGGCAAGCTGCGCGGCCGTGGCATCGGCTGCTATCTCGAGGTCACCGCACCGCCGACGAACGAGATGGGCGGCATCCATTTCGAGCCGGACGGAACCGTCACCATCGTCACCGGCACGCTCGATTACGGCCAGGGCCACTGGACGCCCTTCGCTCAGGTGCTGACGAGCCAGCTCGGCGTGCCCTTCGACAAGATCCGCCTCGTACAGGGCGACAGCGACAGGCTGATCGCCGGCGGCGGCACCGGCGGCTCGAAATCGATCATGGCGAGCGGCTCGGCGATCATCGAGGCGAGCGAGAAGGTCGTCGAGAAGGGCAAGCTGCTGGCCGCCCATTTCCTGGAGGCCGGCCTCCCCGACATCGAATTCGCCGAGGGCCGCTTCGGCATCGCCGGAACCGACCGCTCGATCGGCATCATGGAGCTGGCCGCAAGGGTGAGGACGGCAGCATCCCTGCCCGATGATCTCCCCGGGACGCTGGATGTCGACCATGTCTTCAAGGCCGCGCCTTCGGCCTATCCCAATGGCTGCCATATCGCCGAGGTCGAGATCGATCCGGACACCGGGCAGGTCGAGATCGCCGGCTATGTCATGGTCAACGATTTCGGCACGCTGGTGAACCCGATGATCGTCGAGGGGCAGTTGCATGGCGGGGTCGTGCAGGGCATTGGCCAGGCGCTCTACGAGATGACCAGCTATGACGAGGCCGGGCAGCTCATGACCGGCTCCTTCATGGACTACGCCATGCCGCGCGCGGCGGATGTGCCGTTCTTCACCTTCATCAGCCAGGGCGTTCCCACCCGCACCAACCGGGTCGGCGCCAAGGGCTGCGGCGAGGCCGGCTGCGCCGGCTCGCTACCCTCGGTGATGAACGCGATCGTCGACGCGCTCTCGCCTTACGACGTCGATCATGTCGACATGCCGGCGACGCCCCTGACGATCTGGCGGATCATCCACGAGCGCGGCGGCCACGCTTGATCGGCGGGGCCGAAAGCCCCGTCGCACCGACAGGTCGCGTTGGCATCGACGTGGCGACAGGGCGCGGCGAAGGCAGGCGCGATTCGCTGCCGGCTTACGGGTCGCGACGACGGAGTTCGGTTCCGATCGATGGCCGGGTTTGGGGCCGGTGCCCCCCACGCGCACCGCAACAGGAGAATCGGCTTCAAAAGCCCGATCTTCACCACGCCACGCGGGCACGGTCTCGACAGCGGTGACGGGAGTTAGGCCTTGGTGGAGCTGAGGGGATTCGAACCCCTGACCTCTGCAGTGCGATTGCAGCGCTCTCCCATCTGAGCTACAGCCCCAAGGCGCTGGCCTTCTAGGCCGTGCGTCGCGTGAATGTCAATCGTCTCCCTTGCCTCTTTCGGCAGGTGTCGGCGATATTCTGCGGCAACCTCTCCGGACAGGCCTAAAAGGAAGACCGATGCGTGCCGTTCTCGACGTGGTTCTGCTCGCGCTGCAGATCTATGTGTGGATTCTGATCGCCTCGGCCGTTCTGAGCTGGCTGATCGCCTTCAACGTCATCAACACCCGCAACCAGTTCGTCGCCACCGTCTGGGACATGCTCTACCGCATGACCGAGCCCGCGCTGCGGCCGATCCGCCAGCGGCTGCCCAATCTCGGCGGCATCGACATCTCGCCGATCATCCTGCTGCTGATCATCTACTTCATCCAGAGCGTGATCATCCGCTACATCTACCCCAACGTCTTCTGACGCGAAGCGGCTCCACCCGGGAGCGCCCTGCGCAGGACGCGACCCGCAGGCGGGCAGGACGCATTCGACCTCCCGAGCCTGCCCATGCAACATGCGGCCGCCGTCAGCTTCCGGAGGCCGCCTCGTGTTCACCCCCACCACCCCCTATCGCAGCCAGAACTGGCACCTGACGAAGCCCGCCGCACGCGGCCGGCACGGCCTCGTCGTCTCGCAGAGCCGGGAGGCGGCCGAGGCCGGCACGGCGATCCTCGAACAGGGCGGCAACGCGGCCGATGCCGCCGTCGCGGCCTGCTTCGCGCTCGCCGCCGTCGAGCCCTGGAACAGCGGGCTGGGCGGCATCGGCTTCGCCGTCGTGCTCAAGGCGGGCGAGACCCGCGCGCAGGTCGTCGATTTCGGGCCGGTCGCGCCGCGCCGGGCCGACCCCACCGATTACCCCCTCACCGGCGCGATGAAGAAGGATCTCTTCACCTGGCCCGAGGTCGTCGGCGATCGGAACATCCACGGCCCGCTCTCCTTCGTCACACCCTCCTCGGTCGCGGGCTACGCGAAGCTGAAGGAGGCCTTCGGCTCGGCGCTGCCGCTGGCGGATCTGCTCGCCCCCGCCATCGCGCTCGCAAAGCGCGGCCTGCCGGCCGATTGGTACACGACGCTCAAGGTCGCCTCCTCGGCTTCGGTGCTTCGCCTCTATGAGGAGAGCGCGCGGATCTACCTCCCCGGCGGCCTGCCGCCGGTGCCGCCCTATCAGGGCTCGCCGGGCTTCATGATGCTGGGCGAATTGCCGGCGACGCTGGAGCGGCTGGCGCAAGCCGGGCTCGACGATTTCTACCGGGGCGACATCGCGCGGCGTATCGCGGCCGACATCGCGGCCGCTGGCGGCGTGGTCGACGCGCAGGATCTGGCGGATTGCAAGGCCGAAATTCGCGAAGCGCCGAGCATCGCCTGGCGCGGCAGCCATCTCATCCACACCGCCGGCGGGCTGACCGCCGCGCCGACGCTGGAACGGGTCATCGCCGGCATGGCCGACGCCCCGACCGATGGGAGCGGTCCGTCCGCGGCCTGGTTCGCGCAGCTCTCGCGCGTGATGCGGCAGGCCTATCGCGAGCGGCTGGACGGGCTCGGCGCCGCGACCGCGGCCAAGGAACCCGGCGACACCTGCACCACCCATCTCACCGTGGTCGACCGCGACGGCAACCTCGTCACCGTCACCACGACGCTGCTCTCCTCGATGGGCAGCCGCGTCGTGCTGCCCTCGACCGGCGTGCTGATGAACAACGGCATGATGTGGTTCGATCCCCGCCCCGGCAGCGCCAACGCCATCGCGCCGGGCGCGCGGCCGCTCTGCAACATGTGCCCGGTCGTCGTCACGCCGAAGGACGGCGGCTGGCCGCGCCTCGCGGCCGGCTCCTCGGGCGGACGGCGCATCCTCGCCAGCGTCTACCAGACGTTGGCCTGGCAGCTCGATTTCGGGATGGAGGCCGAGGCAAACGCCCATCAGCCGCGCATCGACGTCTCCGGCCCCGATTCGACCAGCGCCGATCCGCGCCTGCCGGCCGAGACCCTCGCCGCGCTGGAGGCAGCCGGACCGACCGCGCTCGCCGAGCACGCCGTGCTGCCGATCAACTTCGCCTGTCCGAACTTCATCCGCGTCGACCGGAACGGCGCCGAGGGGTCGAGCGACGCGGCTTCGCCCTGGTCGGCGGCTGTGGCGGCGCAGCGCTGATTGTCTTGCGGCGTGCCGTGTTTGCTCGAAAACACGCCGCCATCCCGCAAAATCGAGCTCCGGCATAAGAAAAGGCGGCCACCCGGCCGCCTTTTCCCTGTGTCACTGTTGATGACCGCGCTCAGCTACGCTTCACGCCCCAGGGATAAGGCGCCGAGCCCGCCAGCATCCCGGTGATGTTCTTGCGATAGGCGGTGCGGCTCAAGAACTGGCCAAGCGGGACCGTCGCGACCTCCTCCAGCGCCAGCCGGCCCAGTTCCCCGGCGGTCTTGCGCTGCGCCGCCTCGTCGGCGGCATAGAGCCAGGCCTCGGCGAGTTCCTCGGCCTTGTCGCTCTTCCACCAGCCGAACCAGCCCTTCTCGCCCTGGCCGCGAACGATCGTGGACTGGGCCGGGTCGCCCCAGCTGATCGCCGAGCCAGTGGTGTGGAAGATGCTCCAGCCGCCCTTCTCGACCGCCTCGCGGCTGCCGCGGCGCTGGACCACGGTGCCCCAGTCGCTCGCCGCCATCTCGACATTCATGCCGAGCTTCTTCAGCAATTCGAACGTCACCTCGCCCAGCGGCCCGATATCCGGGAAGTCGGTCGGATTGATGATGACGACCTTCTCGCCGTTGTAGCCGGATTCCTTCAGCGCCGCCTTCGCCTTGTCGAGGCTCTGCGGCATCAGGTCTTCCTGCTCGCCGGCATAATAGGGCGTACCGCGCCACCACAGGCTGCGGCAGGTCTGCCAGAGCGTGGTGTCGTCGCCCTGGGTCGCGCGCATATAGTCTTCCTGCTTCACCGCCATGCGGACGGCCGCCCGGATCTTCGGATTGTTGAAGGGCGCCTGAAGATGGTTGAGGCGCATGATCGCGCCGCGACCGGCCTTGTCGATCACCTCCTGCTTGATGTCGGCATTGCCAGACAGCATCGGCTGCAAATCGGCGAGCGGCCGCTCCCACCAGTCGACCTCGCCTCGGGTCAGCGCCGCCGCCGCCGTCGCGGGGTCCGGCAGGATGTTCCATTCGATGCGCTTGAAATAGGCGACCTTGCCGCCGGCATTGCGGCTCGCGGGC
This sequence comes from Allobosea sp. TAB14, assembly GCF_052113865.1. NCBI lineage: Bacteria > Pseudomonadati > Pseudomonadota > Alphaproteobacteria > Hyphomicrobiales > Alloboseaceae > Allobosea > Allobosea sp. TAB14. The sequence goes on from NZ_JBFRDQ010000022.1 coordinate 6,182, forward strand.
TCGCTGCGCGGCTTGTACGCCTCGAACTTCTCATAGGCGACGCGGCTGCCCGAGACATAATCCGCTGGGACGAACTTGTAGGGGCCGGAGCCGACCATCTCGGTCACCTGCGTGTTCGCGTCGGTCTTCGCCAGGCGCTCGGGCATGATCACCGGCGGCTGGTCGGATTTGCCCAGGCATTCCAGCATCCGCGGGAAGGGCCGCTTGAGCTTGATCTCGATCGTGCGCTCGTCCGGCGCACCCCATTCCTCGACAGCCCGGCCCAGCAGCTGGCCGTAAGGGTCCCGCTGGGTCCAGCGCTTGACGCTGGCGGCGCAGTCGGCGGCCTTGACCGGCGTTCCGTCATGGAAGGTCAGCCCTTCCCGCAGCTTGATGCGCCAGGTCTTGCCGTCGGCGGAAACCTCGTGCCCCTCCGCCATCTGCGGCTGGGGCTTCAGGTTCTCGTCGGCCCCGTAGAGCATGTCGAAGACGTAGTAGGCGTGGTTGTTGGTCACGGTCGCGGTCGTCCAGATCGGATCGAGCGCCGAGAGGTTGGCCTGCGGCACGAACTTCATCAGTGTCGCCGATGCCTGCGCGCTGGCTGGCTCCGGCAGCAGCGGGCCAGCAAGCCCGAGCGCTGCCGTACCCATCAAAAATTCACGACGTCTCATCTGCGTTCTCCCCTTTTATGGTTGATCTTTGCTGGTGCGTGGGCGGTCATTGCCGGCCGTGGCCGATCTTGGCCCATCCATCAGTCGAAGCCCATGAAATTCGGGCTCTCGCTGATCGGGCGGGCCTTGGCGAGCCTGGCGAGGTCGGGCACGGGCCGGGCCGTCAGCGGATCGCCGGCGAGCTGCGCCTCCAGCGCCGCTGCGACCGCCAGAACCTTGGCGTCGCCGCCGCGCGGGCCGACGATCTGCAGGCCGAAGGGCATGCCGTTGCGGTCGAGCCCGACCGGCAGCGAGATGGCGGGATGGCCGACGACCGTGACCGCATAGGCCATGGCGAGCCAGTGGAAATAGGTCCGCGTCGGCTTGCCGTCGATCTCGGCCGGATAGAGCTCGCTCCAGGGTCGCGGGCTCAGCGTCATCGCCGGCGACAGGATGACGTCGTAATCGGAGAAGAAATGCTGCCAGCGCTGATAGATCGCCGTCTGCTGCTTCATCGCCCGGGTCACGTCGAGCGCGGAATAGCCCAACCCCTCCTCGACATTGGCGCGGACATTCGGCCCGACCAGATCGGGCGTGTCGCGCACCTTGTCGTGATGTCCGGCGAGGAAGGCGACCGCCCGCAGGATCTCGAATACCTCGTCGGTGCCTTCGCAATCCGGCGTCGCCGCCTCGGCCGCACGGAAGAGGTGGCTGAAGGCGCCGGTCTTTTCGGCGAAGGTTTCGCGAATCAGGCGCTCGGTCGGCGCGAAGCCGAAATCCGGTGTCAGCGCGACCTTGAGCGAGGCGAGGTCGATGGCGTCCGGCCGGGCGAAATCCTCCGGCCGCCGCACCGTCCTGCCATGGATCGTCGTCGCCAGCGGATCGGCCGCGTCATCGGAGACCATGGTCGAGAGCAGCAGGCACAGATCCGGCACGTTGCGCGCCATCGGCCCGAGCACGGAGAGCGGGGTCCAGCCGAGCGCGCGCTTCTCGCTGGGCACCAACCCCGGCGACGGCCGGAAGCCGACGATGCCGTTGAAAGCCGCCGGGTTGCGCAGCGAGCCGCCCGTGTCGGAGCCGGTGGCGAGCGGCACCATATTGGTCGCCAGCACGACGCCCGAGCCGCCCGACGAGCCGGCCGCGCTCTTCGTCGGATCGAAGGGATTGCCGGTCACGCCATAGACGGCATTGCGGGTATTGGCGCCCGCTCCCCATTCCGGCGTGTTGGTCTTGCCCGCGATGATCGCGCCGGCCTTGCGCACGGAGGCGACGATGAGCTGGTCCTGCTTCGGCACGAAATCGCGATAGAGCGGGCTGCCATAGGTCGTGCGCAGGCCCGCGACATTCTCCAGATCCTTGATGCCGACCGGCAAGCCGTGCAGCGCGCCGAGCGCCTCTCCACGCGCCGTCGCCTCGTCGGCCGCCGCCGCGGCCTTGCGGGCGGCCTCGTCGTCGCGCGCCACCATGGCGTTCACGGCCGGGTCGATCGCATCCATGCGCCGGATGCAGCTTTCGAGCAGTTCGCGGGCGGAAAGCTTCTTGGCGCCGATCAGGGCGCGCGCGGTGACGGCGGTGAGGTCGCAGGGTTCAGTCAAGGCATGGTCTCCATTGTGCCTGCCCCTCAGCAAGCGTTATGCCGGGCGCCGAGCGTCCGATGTGACAGCGTAGGAAAAACGAAAGCGGAATGTCCATGACCGAAGCGCGCATGGCTGACCTTCGGACAAGGGCGAGCCGGTGAGCAAGGCGGCGAGCCCGTTCTGGCGGGAGACGCCCAGCGGCGTGCAAGTCTCGGTGCGGCTCACGCCACGCGGCGGGCGCGACGCGCTCGACGGCGTCGAGACGCTCGCCGATGGCCGCGCCGTGCTGAAGGCGCGCGTCCGCGCCGCCCCGAGCGAGGGCGAGGCCAACGCCGCCCTGGTCGCGCTGGTCGCGAAGGAATTCGGGCTGCCGCGCTCTCAGGTCACGATCGCGGCCGGCGCCACCGCCCGGCTGAAGACCGTCGCCCTGCAAGGCGATCCGGCCGTGCTGGCGGCGCGGTTGCGGGCACGATTCGCCGCCGCCTGATCCCCGCTTCCATTGCCGCAGCGCAGCATCCGCTTGACGGACGCCTCGCTTTCCTGTTCGACAGGGCCATGGACAAGCCCGCGGCCCCCTTTCCCCAGCGGCTCACGGAAGGTTATCGCACCTTCCTCGACGATCGTTTCATCCGCGAGAAGGACCGATACGAGGAACTCGGCGAGAACGGCCAGACGCCGAAGATCATGCTGATCGGCTGCTGCGATTCGCGCGTCTCGCCGGAGGTCATCTTCGATGCGCGGCCGGGCGAGATGTTCGTTGCCCGCAATATCGCCAATCTCGTGCCGCCCTTCGCGCCGGACGATCAGCTCCACGGCACCTCGGCCGCGCTCGAATATGCGATCCAGGCGCTCAAGGTCGAGCATATCGTCGTGCTCGGCCATGGCCGCTGCGGCGGCATCCGCGCCTTCGCCGACGACAGCCAGGAGGCGCTCTCGCCCGGCGACTTCATCGGCAAATGGATCACCCTGATCGGGCCGGCCGCCGAACGCACCGGCGGGCGCGGCCGCAACGAAAGCTTCGACGACTACCTGCACCGGCTGGAACTCGCCTCGATCCAGCAATCGCTCGCCAATCTGCGCACCTTCCCCTGCGTGCAGATCCTCGAAAGCAAGGGCCGGCTGCATCTACACGGCGCCTATTTCGCGGTGGCGACCGGCGTGCTGATGATCCTCGACCCCGCGACCGGGCAGTTCATCCCCGCCGTCGGCGAGATGCCCAAGCGGGTCCAGCAGATCCGCTGCATCGAGGGTTAGGCCGCCGAGCTGGGCGGGGCATCGCGCGTCATGCCCGGGCTTGACCCGAGCATCTCACGACACGGAGGCGCAGGCGCCCCTTCTGTAAGAGTTTCGCTTCGACCGAGAATGACGCCTGATACGCCCGTATCAATCCCCATCCGCCAGCGGATGGAGATCGCGCACCAGGCTCTTCAAGCGCTCGTCGAGCACATGGGTGTAGATCTGGGTGGTGGCGATGTCGGCATGGCCGAGCAGTTCCTGCACCACGCGGAGATCGGCGCCGTTCTGCAGCAGATGGCTGGCGAAGGCATGGCGCAGGACATGCGGGCTCAAGGACGCGCCCGGCAGCCCGGCCGCGCCACCCAGCGCCTTGAGCTCGCGCCCGAAGGCCTGGCGGGTCAGATGCCCGCTTTCGCCGTCTGACGGAAAAAGCCAGCGGCCATCCGCCTGCCCGGCTTCGCGCAGCGCGTCGAGCCAGGCGCGGGCGGCGGCACGCGCCGCCTCGTTCAGCGGCACCAGCCGCTCCTTGTCGCCCTTGCCGCGCACGATCAGGAAGCGCTCGCGCGTCGTCGCGGCCGAAAGCGGCAGCGCGATCAGCTCCGAGACGCGCAAGCCCGTCGCATAGAGCATCTCGACGAGGCAGCGCATCCTGAGCGCCCTGAGCCGGGCGGCCTGCGTCAGCCCCTCGCGCTCGCAGGCCTCGCGCGCCGCGCCGAGCAAACGGTCGACATCGCCGACGGACACGACCTTGGGCAGCGGCCGGCCCTGACGCGGCCCCGCGATCGCGGCCGTGGGGTCGCTGCCGGAGAGCCCCTCCGTATAGAGGAAGCGGTGGAACTGCCTGACGGCCGAGAGCCTTCGCGCCGCCGAGGACGCCTTCAGCCCCCGCTCCGCCAGATCGGCGAGCCAGCCGCGAATATCGTCCGAGGTCGCGCTCTCCAGCGGCTTGCCGGCGAGGAAGACGAGGTAATCCGAGACATCGCGCTCATAGGCATCGAGCGTGTTGCGCGCCGCCCCGCGCTCGGCCGCCAGCATGTCGAGGAAAGTGTTGAGGCGCTGGCGCGGGATCCGGCTCATTTCGGCTGCAGCCTCGCCGGCGGCACGATCTCGACCATCTCGCGCTGCACCGGCTGGACGAAGGTGACGAGCGCGATCATGCCCGCGAAGACCAGCCCGGCGATGACGGCGACGAAGAACAGGAACCGGAACAGGGTCGGCACGTCTGGCGAACTTTCGCTCTTGCTTTACGGCACCGGCCTTGTCCGAAAACCGCATGCCGCGTCGAGGGCCGATGCGCGCGCAGTTGTCGGCGCCCGACTGTTATCCGCGATGCCGCCCGGCCGACGCAAGGGCAAGCACGCCACAGCGATGCGTAAAACTCTTCGAAATCGGGCCGGAAGAGGCGTGACAGAGGCATGACGCAGGCCGCCGCTGCGTGCTACATCCCCGCCCGAGGAAACGAGCCAGCATGACCGTCGAAACCATCCCAGCTCCGGAAACCGTCGATTTACGTGGCGCGCTCGGCCGCCGTGCCGTCGTGCTGATCGGCATGATGGGCTCGGGCAAGAGCTCGATCGGCCGGCGGCTCGCCAGCCGTCTCGGCATGGGCTTCGTCGACGCCGATATCGAGATCGAGACCGCAGCCGGCATGTCGATCCCCGAAATCTTCGCGCAGCGCGGCGAGGCCGAGTTCCGCGACGGCGAGCGGCGCGTGATCAGCCGCATCCTGACGACGCAGGCTCCTCTGGTGCTCGCGACCGGCGGCGGCGCCTTCATGAATGCCGAGACCCGCGTCCGGGTGAAGGAGCTCGGCGTGTCGGTCTGGCTGAAGGCCGAGCCGGACGTGCTGATGCGCCGCGTGCGCAAGCGCTCGAACCGCCCGCTCCTGCAGACGGCCGATCCGGAAGCGACGCTGCGCGCCATGCTGGCCCAGCGCGAGCCGGTCTATGCGCTGGCCGATCTCACCATCCAGTCGCGCGACGAGCCCCATGAGGTCATCGTCGGTGAAATTGTCGCCGCATTGGAACGCTACCTTGGCGTCGCGGCTGGCGGAGTCGCTGAATCATGAACGCCACCATGTCCCGCGAAACCGGGGCCCGCATCGTCGTCCCCGTCGCGCTCGAGGGCCGCGGCTACGACATCCATATCGGGCGCCACCAGCTCTGCGAGGCGGCGGCGCTGATCGCCGCCTTCGCGCCCGGCGCCCGCGCCGCCCTCGTCACCGACGAGAGCGTCGTTGCGCTCCATGGCGCGGCCTTCGAAACCTGCCTGCAGCAGGAAGGCATCGCGGCGACCCGGATCACCATCCCGCCGGGCGAAGCCTCCAAATCCTATGCCCAGTTCGTCGCGCTCTGCGACGCCCTGCTGGCGGCGAAGATCGAGCGCAACGACCTCGTCATCGCGTTCGGCGGCGGCGTCGTCGGCGACCTCACCGGCTTCGCCGCGGCGGTGCTGCGCCGCGGCGTGCGCCTGATCCAGGTTCCGACGACCCTGCTCTCGCAGGTCGATTCCTCCGTCGGCGGCAAGACCGGCATCAACTCGCCGCACGGCAAGAACCTGATCGGCGCCTTTCACCAGCCGGCCCTCGTCATCGCCGACACCGCCTTGCTCGACACGCTGAGCGAGCGCGAGTTCAAGGCCGGCTATGCCGAGGTGGTGAAATACGGGCTGATCGACGACCCCGCCTTCTTCGACTGGTGCGAGGCCAACTGGAGCCGCGTCATCGCCGGCGGCCCGGAACGCGACCACGCCGTCGCCGTCTCCTGCCGCGCCAAGGCGGCGATCGTCGCCCGCGACGAGCGCGAGGAGGGCGACCGCGCCCTCCTCAATCTCGGCCATACCTTCGCCCACGCGCTGGAACGGCTGACGGGCTACGATTCCCGCCGCCTCGTCCATGGCGAGGCTGTCGCCATCGGGCTCGCGCTCGCCTTCCGCTTCTCGCAGCGGCTGGAGCTCTGCTCCGGCCAGGATGCGGGCCGCGTCGCCCGCCATCTCGACCATGTCGGCCTGCCGAGCCGGTTGCAGCAGGTTCCGGGCGGGGCCGGCAGCGCCGAGGAAATCCTCGCCGCCATGGCGCAGGACAAGAAGGTCAAGCGCGGCGCGCTGACCTTCATCCTCGCCCGCGGCATCGGCAAGAGCTTCATCGCGCCCGGCGTCGCGGCCGAGGAGGTCAAGGGCTTCCTCGAAGCCGAGCTCGCCGCCAACGGCGCAGCGCACTGATCGCGCCGCCGGATCGGCCTACGGGCTGAACACCAGCACGATGAAGACGAAGAACACCGCCAGATGCACCGCGCCTTCCAGCATGGTCGTGCGCGTGCCGGTGAAGGTCAGCGTCGAGAGCAGCAGGGTCATCGCGGCGATCACCATATTGGTCGCCGACAGGCCGAGCACCACCGGCTGGCCGGTGAAGACGCCGATCAGCAGCACGGCCGGCACGGTCATGCCGAGCGTCGAGGCTGCCGCGCCCAGGCACAGATTGATGGCGCGCTGGAGCTGATTGCCGGTGATCGCCTTGAGCGCGGCGATGCATTCCGGCGTGAACACCACCATCGCGATCAGGATGCCGCCCAAAGCCGTCGGCGCGCCGAGCTTGACGATGCCGAAATCCAGCACCGCGGCGAGGCTCTTCGACAGGATCACGATGGGCAGGATATTCGCCAGCAGCAGCCCGATGCGCGGCAGGATTTCCCGCGCCGTGGAGGACGAGGCTTCGTCCCCTTCTGCGACGGCCGCGGCAGCGGACACCTCGCCTTCCGGCGCCGGCTCGTGGAAGAACGCGCTGTGGCGGCCGGTCTGCAGGATGAGGAAGGCGCCGTAGAGCGCCAGGGTGAAGATCGAGAAGGCGACCGCCTGGAAGGAGGTCAGCGTCCCGTCCGTGGTCGAGGTCGTGAAATTCGGCAGGAAGAGCGGGATCACCGTCAGCGGGATGATGACGGCGAGATAGGCGGAGGCGCCTTTCAGGTTGTAGCGCTGCGAGAAATGCCTGAGGCCACCGATCAGGAGCCCGATGCCGACCACCCCGTTGAGCACGATCATCAGCACCGCGAACATGGTGTCGCGGCCGAGCGTCGGCGCGCCCTTGGCGCCCAGCATCACGGCGCCGACGAGCGCGACCTCGATGATGACGATCGACAGCGTCAGGATCAGCGTGCCGTAAGGCTCGCCCAGCCGCTCCGCCAGCTCCTCCGCCTCGTGCACCACCCCGAACGCGGACCAGATGATCACGGCGAGCAGCCAGAGAAAGACCAGCAACGACGGCAGCGGCGCGCCGAGCTGGCCGAGCAGGCTGTCGCCGAACAGCTGGAAAGCGACAACGGAAGCCCAGGCACAGGCGAGGCGAAACAACATCATGCTGAAATGGCTCTGATTTTCGGCGGCAAGGCGGTGATTGTCGCATAATCGCTCGACGCTGTCTCGACGGTCGCCCTAAGCTGCGACGATCCTTCTGCCATCCGCCGCTATTTCCTATCGTATTGATCGAGCAGGGTGGCCCCGTCGGCTCCAGTGCTGCGGCGCCAGCTCTCGATGGCACCACGCCCGGCCTTGGCCAGGGTTTGCGCGACATCCGCCGGCACATCGGCACGAATCGAAACCTTGTTGGCCCGCATGCGAGCATAGTTCTCGTCGAGCCGCGTGCGGATCGCGGCCCATTGCCGCGCTTCCGTATCCTTCGCAGCCGCGTCGACGACCTGCCTGAGATCGGCCGGCAGTGCCTCATAGGCTGCGAGATTGACCGTCGCGAGCGAGATCGGCATCGCGTAGTTCACTTCGGTGAAGTGAGGCAGAAAGTCCCAGAGATTGCGCCCCGCGCCACCATCTCCGGAGGAGAGCACGGCCGTGACCGAGCCGTCCTTCACCTTGGGCATCGCATCGGCGAAGGAGAGATTGGCCGCCTTGGCGCCTGCCGCGTCCATCACCGCGGTCGAGGTCGCGTCATAGGTCCGGATCGACAGGCCTGTGAGGTCAGCCGCCGAATCGAGCGGCGCCTTCGACCAGATGCCCGAGGCCGGCCAGGGCGTGGTGTAGAGGATCTTCTGGCCGAAACCGGCGAGCTTCTTCTCATAGACCGGCCGCGCCAGATCGGTCAGGCGGCGGGCATCGGCGATCGAGGTCGCCAGGAAGGGGAGCGAGGACAGGCCGAACAGCGGATCGACCGCGCCGAGAGCTCCGGCGAAGGCGTCACCCGCGGCGACCTCGCCCTTCTGCACGGCGGCGATCATCTGCGCCGACTTGATGCCGCGCTTGGCATCGTAGCTGGGGCGGATCGTCAGGCGCCCGCCAGATCGTTCATTGACCAGCCTGGCGAAGGTCGCGACGCCTTCGCCGGGGATCGCCGTTTCCGGATATTCCGTCGGCATGTCCCAGGTCGTCTGCGCCAGGGCAGCGCCCGCACCGAGAAGGAGGCCGGAGACGAGAAAACCGGCCGCGAGCCAACGCATGAGAAACCCTCTTTTTGCTGTGCCGGATCATTCCAGCAAGAGGGGCGTCCCTCCGTCAATCCGCCCGCAATTTCTGCGCCAGCGGGCTCGGAGTCTCCGCCGCCAGCTCGGCGGCCGGCTTGTCGCCGACCAGATACTGCGCCCGCGCCAGCGCCGCAAAGCGCCCGCCCTTGGCGACCAGCTCGTCGAAGGTGCCCATCTCCTCGACCTCGCCCTGCTCGAAGACGAGGATGCGGTCGGCGTTGCGGATCGTCGCGAGCCGGTGCGCGATGACGAAGGTGGTGCGCCCCTTCATCACCTCCTCCAGCGCCTTCTGCAGCTTGACCTCGGTCGCGGCGTCGAGCGCCGAGGTCGCCTCGTCGAGGATCAGGATCGGCGGGTTCTTGAGCAGCGCGCGGGCGATCGAGAGGCGCTGGCGCTCGCCGCCGGACAAGGTGCGGCCGCGCTCGCCGACGAGCGTGTCGAGCCCATCCGGCTGGCGCGCCATCACCTCGGCGGCCTGGGCGCGGTCGAGCGCCTCCATCATCTCGGCATCGGTGGCATCGGGCTTGCCGACCTGCAGATTCTCGCGGATCGAGCGGGCGAACAGCATCGGCTCCTGAAAGACGACGCCGATATTGCGCCTGAGCGAGAACAGCGAGATCTCGCGGATGTCCAGGCCGTCGATGGCGATGCGGCCCGATTGCGGGTCGAAGGCACGGTGCAGCAGCCCGAGCGTGGTCGACTTGCCCGAGCCGGTCGAGCCCACCACCGCGATCGTCTCGCCCGGCTTCACCGCGAAGGAGACGTCGCGCACCGCGGTGCGCTTGCCGTCATAGGAGAAGGACACGTCCTCGAAGGCGACCGCGCCCACGAGCCGGCCGGGATCGGGCGCGTTCGGCAGGTCTCGCACCGTCGGCGCCGTGTCGAGCACCTCGAAGAACTCGCGCATCTTCGGCGCTTGCATGAAGATGAAGTTCACGAAGGCGACGATCTGCTCGAGACGCCCGACCAGCATGGTGGCGAAGCCCATGAAGGTGACGATCTCGCCCACCGTCGTCTGGCCGTGCATCAGCAGCCAGGTGCCGACGATGAAGATCGCCAGCACCGTCAGCGTCGCCGAGGCCCGGGTCGCGACATTCGCCACCGCCCACCAGGACAGCACCGGCAATTGCGCGTTGAGCAGGCTCGTGATGGTCGAGCGCAGGCCGCGCACCTCCGCCTCGATGCGGGTGAAGCTCTGGATCACCGGCACGTTGCCGAGCGCATCCGAGGCTTTTTCGGCCAGGCTCGAATGATAGGATTCGACATTGCGCTGGAGCTGGTCGGTCCGGCGCAGCACGAAGCCGGTGAGCGCTCCGAACAGCACGACGAGGCCGATCAGCAGCAGGCCGAGCTGCCAGTTCTTCCAGAGCGTGAAGGGCAGCAGCACGAACAGCGCGACGATCGAGGCGCATTGCTCGCGAAAGAAGGAGAGCCACAGCCCCCACATCGCGCTGGCGCCGTCGAGCATCACCTTGAGCACGCGCCCGGAATGCGTCTGCGTGTGATAGGCGAGCGGCAGGGTCAGCGCATGCTCGAAATACTGCGCCATCACCGCGAGCCGGCGCCGATGCGCGAGCCGGTCGGCATGGAGCGCGACGAAGACCCCGAGCCCGATATTGGCGAGGCCGAAGCCGACCCAGGCCAGGATCAGGATGTCGATGCTGTCCCAGGTCAGCTTGCCGCCGGAGGACTGGATCGTCGTCAGCCGGTCGATCAGCGCACCGAACAGCATCGGCTCGGCGAAGGCCACGGCCGCCAGCAGGATGTTGGCGAGCGCCAGCACGACGCCCAGCCGCCTTTCCGGGCCGAGTTCGCCGAGGACGCGGGCATAGAGGGCAAGCAGCGACATCGGCCGACTCTTAACGGAGCGTTTCGCCGGGGCAAGCACCCAAACCTTAACGCTTCGTTCAAACCACACCTCTTATGGTCTCGCACTGCGGAAAGCCCCGGCCCGCGACCCCGGAGCAGCGCGTGCATCAGGGTGCTCTTATGGATCTCGCCACCGGCGCAGGTATTCTGGGGGGTATCGCGACGATCGTCGCGCTGATCCTGATCGATGGCGGCAATTTCGCCGCCTATTGGGACAAGCACGCCGCGATCATCATCTTCGGCGGCGCCAGCGCGGCCACCATGCTGCGCTTTCCGTTTTCGGTGATCGCGCACGGCCTGCCGATGGGCGTCCGCTTCGCCTTCACCATGCGTTCGGTCAATCCCCGCGAGCTGATCGACGAGATCACGCGCGTCGCCGAGATCGCCCGCAAGAGCGGCCCGGTGGCGCTCGAGAATGTCGAGGTCTCCGACCCGTTCCTCGCCCAGGGGCTGCGCTACATCGCCGACGGCTACGACAAGGACTTCATCCGCGACACGATGGAGCGCGACCGCGACAACTTCCTGCAGCGGCTCGACGAAGGCTCCAAGGTCTACCGCGCCATCGGCGACTGCGCCCCCGCCTGGGGCATGATCGGCACGATTCTCGGCATGGTGACGATGTTCGCCAACATGTCCGACCCCTCCAGGCTCGGCCCGGCCATGGCGACGGCGCTGCTGGCGACGCTCTACGGCGCCATGGTCGCCAACATGTTCACGCTGCCGATCGCCGACAAGCTGCACATCAAGCTCGAGGAAGAGGAGATCTCGCGCACGCTGATCATCGACGGCGTGCTGCAGATGCGCGACGCCAAGAGCCCGACGCTGGTGCGCGAGATGCTGCTGGCCTACCTGCCCGACCACCATCGCGCAGAGATGGCGGCAGCGGCATGACCGGGCTCTAGGCCATGGCGAAGAAAAAACGCGGCGGTCACGGCGGCCACGGCTGGTTCGTGACCTTTGCCGATCTGATGGCGCTGCTCATGGCGTTCTTCGTCATGGTCGCCGCCTATTCGAGCCAGGACAAGCAGAAGATGCAGATCGTCGCCGGCTCGATGCGCGACGCCTTCGGCACGCAAAGCGACGTGCGGCTCGCCGGCATCGTCGAGCTCGACGGCATCCCGACCAAGACGCATATCAAGAACGCCTATATCCGCCCGCTGCAGGACGCCTCCGACAACACCGCGCCCAACCACAACAACCAGAAGGAAGACGGGCTGATCTCCGCGACCTACGATCGCGGCTTCGCGCTCGCTGCCGCCTCGCTGAGGCAAGCGCTGCGCGACATGCCGGAGATCGCCGAGGTCTCGCGCAACGTCCTCGTCGAGGTCTCCGAGGCCGGCATCGACATCCAGCTCGTCGATCAGGAGGGCCGCGCGATGTTCGCGGAAGGCTCGGCTCAGCCCAACGAGCGCATGCGCAAGGTGCTCGCCGCCATCGCCCCGACATTGCGGCGCATGTCCAACAAGATCGCCATTTCCGGCCACAGCGCGACGCCCCGCCCCGGCCAGCCGCCCGAAGGCGATATCTGGGGCCTCTCCGTCGCCCGCGCCAACGCCGTGCGCGAGATTCTCGCCGGTGCCGGCGTGCCCAATGAGCGCTTCCTCTCCGTCACCGGCAAGGGCGACATCGAGCCCCTGATCAAGGACAACCCCTATCTGCCCTATAACCGGCGGGTCGGGATCGTGCTGAAGGCGGATGCGCCGGTGCTGCCGCAAGGGCTGAAGCCCTGAGAATAGCGATCAAGTACCGCGGTCAAGCCCCAGTATGACGGAGCGCCTCCGCCAGCGCCGCATCCGTCACCTCGGCCATCGCCATCTGCAGCTTGTAGGCCTGCGTCTTCGCGCCGGGCTGCATCACCAGGATCACCGTCTCGGTGCCCGGACAGCTCGGATCGGCGCAGAGGATCTCGTTGACGGCAATCACCGTCGTCTCGGGCAGGCCGAGCAACTCGCGAACCTGCCTCTTCAGGCTTTCGGCCACGGCCTTCGCCTCGGCTTTCGCGCCGTCATCCTTGCGGGCCTCGCCCTTGCCGAAGAGCCCGAAGCGCATCGTGCCTAAGCCGGCAGCGTCAGCACGCCGGCGGCACCGTCCTCGGCACCGAAGGCGAGGCGCTTGCCGGCCTTGTCCCAGGCGAAGGCGCTAATGCCGCTGCCGCGCTCGGCCGGCCGTACCAGCAATTCGGAGCCGTCGGTCAGGCGCACCAGCAGGATGCAGCCATCGTCATAGCCGATCGCCAGAACCAGCGCGCCCGGATGGAAGGCGACGCGGGTGACGCGGGCATGGCGCACGCCGCACTCGCGCGGCGCCTTGCCCTGCGGCCCGTCGCCCTGGAAGGGCCAGACGATCGCGCCGTCCGCTCCGCTGGACGCGAGCCAGAGCCCGTCATGCGACCAGGACAGCGAGCGCGGCTTGGCCGGATAGCCGGTCATCCGCATATGGCCCGGCCTGTCGCCGAGCTTCCAGCCATGCAGCGCGTTTTCCTGCATGGAGGTGACGACGAAGCGCCCGTCCGGCGACCAGGCCGCGTCGAGATGCGAGCCCTTCCAGTCGAGGAATTCCGGCTTCGCCTCGGTGTTCGGATACCAGAGCGAGACGCCGTTCATCTGCGCGACGGCGAGGCGATAACCCTTCGGCGCGAAGACCAGGCCCTGCGGCGTGCTCGCGGCCTCCAGCGTGCGGACGCGGCCCTTCTCGTCGCGGGCATGGACCGTCTTGCCGGTGTTCCAGGCGAGATGGCCCGAAGGCGACAGCGTGATCGCGTCGACCCAGCGCCGCTTCGGATCTTTCGCCAGCTCTTCCGGCTCGCCCTCGAACCGCGTTGCGACGACGCGCCCGTCATCGCCGCCCGAGATCAGCCGGTCATTGTCGCCGGTCGCGCAGAGGATGCCGCCGGCATGGGCCTCGACGCTGTCGGTCGCGCCGTCGCGCCAGCGCAGCACGCGCCCGTCGGCCAGCGCGAAGACGAGCCCCTGCTTCAGCCAGCGGGCGGCGACGACATGGTCTCCCACCGCGATGGGGACGACATGCTCGCGCAGCGAGGTGGGTTGGGTCAAAGTAGCCATGATGCGGCTTTAGCTCACGCCGCGCAGGCTTCAAACCCCTTGCGCAACTCGTTCTCGTTGAGTCCGCGCCCGATGAACACCAGCCGGCTCTCGCGCTTCTCGCCGGCCTTCCAGTCGCGCTGGAGGTCGCCGTCGAGGATCATGTGCACGCCCTGGAAGACGAAACGGCGCGGCTCGTCCTTGAAGGCGAGGATGCCCTTGGAACGCAGGATGCTGGGGCCCTGGATCTGGGCGATCTCGTTGATCCAGGGCATGAACTTCTCCGGATCGACGTCGCCGGGGATCGTCAGCGAGATCGAGCGCACATCCTCGGCATGGTGATGGTGATGGCCGGCCTCGAGGAAATCCGGCTCGATGTCGAGGATGCGGTCGAGGTCGAAGGCCTTGCGGTCGAGCAGCGATGCGATCTCGACATTGCAGCGCTCGGCCTTCTCGAGCCGGGCATAGGGGTTGATCGCGCGGATCTGCGCCTCGACCTTGGCCAGCTCATCCGCCGAGACGAGGTCGGTCTTGTTGAGGATGATGACATCGGCGAAGGCGATCTGGTTCTTCGCCTCGGGCGCGTCCTTCAGCCGGTCCTTCAGCCATTTGGCGTCGGTGACGGTCACGACCGCATCGAGGCGGGTGGCGTCGCCGACATCCTGGTCGACAAAGAAGGTCTGCGCGACCGGCGCGGGATCGGCGAGACCGGTGGTCTCGACGATGATCGCGTCGAACTTGCCCTTGCGCTTCATCAGCCCGTCGAGGATGCGGATCAGGTCGCCGCGCACGGTGCAGCAGATGCAACCGTTGTTCATCTCGAAGATTTCCTCATCGGCACCGACGATGAGGTCTCCGTCGATCCCCGCCTCGCCGAACTCGTTGACGATGACGGCGAATTTCTTGCCGTGCTCCTCGGTGAGGATGCGGTTCAGCAGCGTGGTCTTGCCGGCGCCCAGATAGCCGGTGAGCACCGTGACGGGGATCTTTTCGGACATGATTGCAACCTGATGGCTGGTGGCCTCGGGAGCGGCTCGCCGTCAGGCCGGGCCGGCGGCGAGCGCCTTCTCGATCTCGCTTATATTGTGCTTCATCATGTCGATGTAAGTCCCCGCCGGGCCCGAGGCGTCGGAAAGCGCGTCGGAGTAGAGCGTGCCGCCGATCCGGGCGCCGGATTCCCTGGCGATCTGCTCGATCAGGCGGGGATTGGTGACGTTTTCGAGGAACACGGCCGGCACCTTCTGCGCTTTGATCTGGCGGATGATGCGAGCGACGTCCTTGGCCGAGGCCTCGGATTCCGTCGAGACGCCCTGCGGCGCGATGAATTCGATGCCATAGGCCTTGACGAAATAGCCGAAGGCATCGTGCGTGGTGATCGCCTTGCGCCGGTCGGCCGGGATGCGCGCGACCGCCGCCTTCACCTCGCCCTCGACGACATCGAGCTTGGCCAGATAGGCCGTGGCATTGGCATCGTAGACCGCTTTGCCGGCCGGATCGGCCGCGCCGAGCGCATCGCGGATATCGGCGACATAGATGCGGGCATTGGCGATGTCCTGCCAGGCATGGGGATCGTCATGGCCATGATCGTGGCCGTGCCCGCCCTTCGCGTCATGCTCTTCCTCGGCCGCCTCGATCGGCTTGATGCCCTTGGTCGCGGTCACGACCGTCGCCTTCGTGCCGGAGGATTTGATCAGGCGCGGCAGCCAGCCTTCGAGATGCAGGCCGTTGATGACGACGAGCTTAGCCGCCGCCATCGCCTTGGCGTCGGCCGGCGTCGGCGAATAGACATGCGCGTCGCCATTCGGCCCGACGAGCGAGGTCACGCCGACCCGTTCGCCACCGACCTGCTTCACGAAATCGGCCAGCACCGAGAAGCTCGCCACCACCGGCAGCTTCTCCTGCGCGAAAGCGGCGGTGGGCAATGCCGCGAGGGAGAGCCCCGCGACCAGATAGGCGACGAGGCTGCGACGGTTAGGCATGAAACTCTCCGCTCGAAATGAAACGATATAACGTTTCTATCTTTCAAGATGGGGCCGAATCAAGGCGCGCCGCGCAAGCCCGCCCTGCGAGCCGAGCAGAAGCGAGAGAATGTAGAGGCAACCAGCCGCGAGAATGATCGCCGGGCCGGCCGGCAGGCTCGAGCCCGCCGCATAGGAGACGACGAGGCCGGCATAGCCGGCGACGATGCCGAAGCCGGTCGCCAGCAGCAGCAGCCGCGTGATGTCCGCCGTCCAGAACCGCGCCGCCGCCGCCGGCAGCATCATCATGCCGACCGCGAGCAGAGTGCCGAGCGCGTTGAAACCGGCGACGAGATTGAGCACCACGAGCGCGAGGAACGTCAGGTGGACGAAGCCGCCGGAGCGGCTGACCGAGCGCAGGAAGCCGGGATCGACGCATTCCAGCACCAGCGGCCGGTAGAGCGCCGCCAGCGCCGTGAGCGAAACCGTCGCGACGCCCGCGAGCAGGATCAGCACGTCGTTGTCGAGCGCCAGCACATTGCCGAAGAGGACATGCAGCAGATCGATCGCCGAGCCGCGCAGCGAGACGATGGTGACTCCGAGCGCCAGCGAGATCAGGTAGAAGGCGGCGAGCGAGGCGTCTTCCTTCAGCACCGTCGCGCGCGCCACCGCACCGGCGAGCAGAGCCACGGCAAAGCCGGCGGCCAGCCCGCCGATCGTCATCGCCGGCAGCGAGAAGCCGGCGACGAGATAGCCCAAGGCCGCGCCCGGGAGGATGGCATGGGCCATCGCATCGCCGGTCAGGCTCATGCGCCTGAGCATCAGAAAGACGCCGATCGGCGCGCCGGAGACCGACAGCGCCGTCACGCCGACGAGCGCACGGCGCATGAAGTCGAATTCGGCGAAGGGGCCGATGAAGAGATCGTAGAGCATCGGCCTGACCGGAAAAGCGTTACGCCGCGTCGCGCTGGCAGGGAGCGGCGTGGCTGTCGAAGGCCTCGACCATGCGGCGCGCCTTGAGCAGGTTCTCCGGTGTCAGCACATCGGCGGTCGCGCCCCAGGCGACGGCCTCGCGCGCCAGCAGCAGCGTCTGCGGAAAGGCCCGGCGCACCGTCTCGATGTCGTGCAGGACCGCGACGACGGTACGGCTCTCGCCATGCCAGCGCTGGACCAGCGCCAGCAGATCGGCGGTGGTGCGCGCGTCGATGGCGGTGAAAGGCTCGTCGAGCAGGATGATTTCGGCGTCCTGCAGCAGGAGCCGCGCGAACAGCGCACGCTGCATCTGCCCGCCGGAGAGCGTGCCAATCGGCCGGCGCTCGAAGCCGGTCAGCCCCACCGCCGCGATGGCGTGCTCGACCTTGTGGGCGACGCTCGCCCCGATCCGCCCGAAGATGCCGGCGCGGCTCCACAAGCCCATCGCAACGAGATCATAGACATGGATCGGGAAGGAGCGGTCGAGCTCGGCCGATTGCGGCAGATAGGCGAGCCGCTTGCCCTTGGCGAGCGAGATGCCGCCGGCGAGCGGGAGCAAGGTACCGGTGATGCCCTTGAGCAGCGTCGACTTGCCGGCACCGTTGGGCCCGACGATCGCGGTCAGGCTCCCCGTGGCGACCTCGCCGGAGAGATGGTGGATCGCCGGATGGCGGTCATAGCCCAAGGTCAGGTCGGTGAGGCGGATGGCGGACAACGCGAGCTTCCTTCAGGCGATCACGGCCAGCGTCGCGGCCCAGAGCAGGACGACGACGACAGCGGCCAGCCCGACGCGATTCCAGGCCGACAGGCGCAACAGCGACCAGCCCGGATCATCCGAGACGGCCTGCGAGGCGGCGTGACTGTGGCCATGGTCGTGCGCGTGAGCCATGTGAGACGATATAATATTACATCGACGACGGCACAAGCGATCTTCGCGGCTTGTGCACGCCTCGCGAAGCTCCAGCCTGCCGGGATGAGATACGCGGGTCGAGCCCTGGCCGGATGCGAGCTTCGGCAAGAATCACCCTCGGTAATTGGGCTAAAGGCGCAAGCGAAAGCCATGTCTTGCGCTTTTCCTCGGCCGGCATCCTGCTTACAACTCAAGGCAAGCCCACCGTTCGAGCCGGGCAGATTCAGGGAGCTTCCATGAAAACGCTGTTCCGCGGCCGGCGCCTCGCCGGCCTTGCCGCTGCCGTTCTGCTGGCCGCCGCGCCGGCGGGTGCCCGTGCCCAGGAATTCATCAACATCCTCACCGGCGGCACCTCCGGCGTCTATTATCCGATGGGCGTCGCGCTCTCGAAGATCTATGGCGAGAAGATTCCGAACGTCCGCCCGACCGTGCAGGCGACCAAGGCCTCGGTCGAGAACCTCGTGCTGCTGCAGCAGGGCCGCGGCGAGATCGCCTTCACGCTCGGCGACTCGCTCGACGCCGCCTGGAAGGGCGACGAGGAGGCCGGCTTCAAGACGCCGCTGAAGAAGCTGCGCGGCATCACCGCGATCTATCCGAACTACGTCCAGATCGTCGCCTCGAAGGAGAGCGGCATCAAGACGCTGGCCGATCTCAAGGGCAAGCGCCTCTCGGTCGGCGCGCCGAAATCCGGCACGGAGCTCAATGCGCGCGCGATCCTCGCCGCCGCCGGTCTCGGCTACAAGGATCTCGGCAAGGTCGAGTACCTGCCCTTCGCCGAGTCGGTGGAATTGATGAAGAACCGCCAGCTCGACGCCACCTTGCAATCGGCCGGCCTCGGCGTCGCCTCGCTGCGCGACCTCGCCACCTCGATCGAGATCAACGTCGTCGAGGTTCCGAAGGCGGTCATCGACAAGGCGGGCCCGCCCTTCATCAGCACCCCGATCCCGGCCAATACCTATACCGGACAGACCGCGGCGGTGAACACGGCGGCCGTGGTGAACTACCTCGTCACCCATGAGGGCGTGAAGGACGAGCTGGTCTACCAAATGACCAAGAACATCTTCGAGAACCTGGGCGATCTCGCCGCCTCACACGCCGCCGGCAAGGACATCAAGCTCGAGCGCGCGCTCGACGGCATGCCGATCCCGCTGCATCCGGGCGCAGCGCGCTACCTCAAGGAAAAGGGGCTGAAGGTCGGTTCGTAGCGGTCTTTCGCCTTTCCGACGTCTTCGCGGTCATCCCGCCGATCCGGGATCCATGCCTGAACCGTTTCGGCATGGATCCCGGGTCTCCCTCCGGTCGCCCGGGATGACGGCACATTCTTTGACGGCCTGACGCGGAGCCGAGCAGGACCATGACCCACGAGACCGACCAGTTGGAAGCCCTCTCCGGCGCAAGACCGGGCGAGGTCGAGCATGCCGATCTCGACAATTTCGAGCATGGCTTCCCGCCCGGTTTCGGTCCCGGCCGCTGGGGGCTTTTGGCCTATGGCCTCGCGCTCGCCTTCGCCGCCTTCCAGATCGCGATCTCCGCCTGGAATTTCCTGCCGAGCCAGGCGGCGCGCGGCGTTCATGTCGGCTTCCTGCTGCTGCTGAGCTTCGGGCTCATCGCCAATTTCCGGGCGAAGGACACACCCGGGCGGCTGCTCGGCTGGGCGCTGGGCCTGCTCGGCTTCGCGGTCGGCCTCTATCAATGGATCTTCTACGCCGACCTGATCCTGCGCGACGGCGATCCCTCGACGCTGGACCTCGTCGTCGGCACGCTGTTGATCGTGCTGATCTTCGAGGCTGCGCGCCGATTGATGGGCAATGCCCTGCCGATCATGTGCGGCGTCTGCCTGCTCTACTGGTTCTTCGGCCAGTATCTGCCCGCGCCCTTCAACCATCGCGGCTATGGCTACGACCAGATCATCGGCCATCTCTCCTTCGGCACCGAGGGCTTCTACGGCACGCCGATCTACGTCTCCGCGACCTATATCTTCCTGTTCATCGTCTTCGGCTCCTTCCTCGAGAAGGCCGGGATGATCCATCTCTTCAACGACGTCTCGCTCGGCATCTTCGGCGGCACGCGCGGCGGCCCGGCCAAGGTCGCGGTGTTCTCGTCTGGCCTGATGGGGATGATCTCCGGCTCCGGCGTCGCCAATGTCGTCACCGTCGGCCAGTTCACCATTCCGCTGATGATCAAATTCGGCTACCGGCGCGCCTTCGCCGCCGGCGTCGAGGCCACCGCCTCGATGGGCGGGCAGATCATGCCGCCGGTGATGGGCGCGGTCGCCTTCATCATGGCCGAGACCCTGGGCGTGCCCTATGCCGAGATCGTCAAGGCGGCCGCCATCCCTGCGATCCTCTACTTCGCCTCGGCCTTCTGGATGGTGCATCTGGAAGCCGGGAAGTACGGGCTGAAGGGCGTCGAGCGCGCCTTGCTGCCAAGCCCGCTCAAGGCGCTGCGCGAGCGCTGGTATCTCGCCTTGCCGCTCGCCGTGCTCGTCTTCATGCTGTTCCACGGCTTCACCCCGCTCTTTGCCGGCACGATGGGCCTTGCGCTGACCGTCGGACTGCTGCTCGGCGCGGGCTTTGCCGCCGGCCTGAGCAGGCAGAGCCTGCGCGTCATCTTCTGGATCGGGCTCGGGCTCATCGCCGCCGCGCTCTTCCAGGAGGGGCTCGATGTCCGCTATGTCGCCGGCCTGATCGCGTTTCTCGTGCTCGCCAACGCCTTCACCCTGGGCGGCCGCACCACGCTGGCGATCAGCCGCGACGCGCTCGCCGACAGCGCCAAGACGGCGCTGCCGGTCGGCATCGCCTGCGCCATCGTCGGCACGATCATCGGCCTGATGACGCAGACCGGCATCGGCACCACCTTCGGCGCCTGGATCATCGGGCTCGGCCAATCCAGCCTGTTCCTGGCGCTGGTCCTGACGATGATCCTCTCGATCCTGCTCGGCACCGGCATCCCGACGATCCCGACCTACATCATCGTCGCGGCCCTGGCGGCACCGGCGCTGGAAAAGCTCGGCGTGCCGCTGATCGTCAGCCACATGTTCGCCTTCTACTACGGCATCATGGCCGACCTCTCGCCGCCGGTGGCGCTCGCGGCGCTGGCCGCCGCGCCCATCGCCAAGGAGAACCCCGACAAGATCGGCTGGGAGGCGATGCGCGTCGCGCTTGCCGGCTACGTCATCCCCTTCATCGCGGTCTATTCGCCGGCGCTGATGCTCCAGGCCGGAGATCCGATGGCCAACGTCATCGGCTTCTGGCCGGCGGTGATCTACGCCACCTTCAAGGCCTCGGTCGCGATCGGCCTCTTCGGCATGGTGGCGATCGGCTGGCTCTTCGGCCGGCTGACCGTCGTGGAGCGGGTGCTCTGCTTCGTCGCGGCGGTGCTGCTCTTCGGCGAGTTCGCCTATAGCGACCCGCTCGGCTATGTGCTGACGGCGGCGATCATCGCTCGGCACTGGTTTGCCGCGCGCCATGCGGAACCGGCGGCGGCATGAGCCTGTGCCTTGCGGCCGGCGCGCTCCTCGTCTCGCTTGGCCATGGCGAGATCACGCTGGGCTGGCGGCATTCGGTGCAGAAGACGCTGTGGGAGGAAGTCTGGCGCGAGACCCCGGCGGGGCTTGTCCTCGTCGAGGCCCGCATCGAGGGCTCGGGCGCCGGCATGGACCCGCCCGACGGCGCCAGGCTGGTCGACGGATTCTGGCGCTGGCACCCCGCCCTGCCGGCACTGCCCGAGGTGGTGCTGCGCCGCTCCGGCGCCACCGCCGACTGGCGCATCTGCATGGACGGCGCCTGCAAGCCGATGAGCGATTACCTGCCGGCCGAGGCGGACCCGGTCACGCTGAAGGTTTGTGGGTAAAATCCGCGAGGTTCGCCGTCATTCTCGGGCGGAGCGAAGCGCAGACCGAGCTCAGGCCGGATGCTCGGGTCAAGCCCGAGCATGACGCCCTACATCAATCGACCGTGGTGAGATGCTCGACCTTCAGCACGCGCCGCATCAGATTGACGAAGCCATAGGCCGCGAAGACCGAGAACACGGCCATCATGATGTACTCGAACATCGTGCCGAGATCGAACATGCCGGCGATGGCCCAGCCGGCCGCGAGCGCGACGCCGAAGAGCTCGACCGCGATCAGGATTCCCAGCGAAACCACGATGGTCAGGCTGCGCCAGTTGGTGTGCCGTCCGGCCATGCTGTCCTTCCTTCGAATGCCCGCCTTCGCGGACACATTGTCGAGCACTGGCGCCTTCACGCCGCCATGCGCCCAACGCACCTAGCGGACACAGCCGCGCCATGCAACAAAATCGCGCCCCGAAGGCGCCCTTGCGCCAGATGGGGACGCATGGGGAGATTGAAAAGTCCTGATGGTCGATACGCCTGTCTTCGGTTCGGCCGCAGTCGCCGCGCCCCATCATCTTGCCTCGGAAGCCGGCCGCGCCGTCCTCGCGGAAGGCGGAAATGCCATCGAAGCCATGGTCGCGATGGCCGCCACCATCGCCGTGGTCTATCCGCATATGAACGGCATCGGCGGCGACGGCTTCTGGCTGATCCACGAGCCCGGCGGCAAGATGCATGGCATCGAGGCCTGCGGCCCGGCCGGGACGCTCGCGACGATCGAACGTTATCGCAACAAGGGCTACGACAGCATCCCGGCGCGCGGCCCGGAAGCGGCGCTGACCGTCGCCGGAGCCGTCGAGGGCTGGCGTCTCGCGCTCGACCTCTCCAGCTCCCGCGGCGGCCGCCTGCCGCTGCGCGAATTGCTCGCCGATGCGCTCCGCCACGCCCGCGAGGGCTATGCGGTGTCCCCTTCCGAATGCGGCAACCGGCCCAACGAGCTGGAAGCGCTGAAGGCCGCGCCGGGCTTCCTCAAGACCTTCTGGCCTGACGACGCGCCACCCAAACCCGGCAGCCATCGCAAGATGGAGGCGCTGGCCGAGACGCTGCAGCAGCTCGCCGGTGCCGGGCTCGACGATTTCTACCGCGGCGATGTCGGCCGCGAGATCGCCGCCGATCTCGAACGCATCGGCGCGCCGGTGACGCGCGCCGATCTCGAACGCTACCACGCCCGCACCGTCGCCCCGCTCGCGCTCGCCTTGCCCGGCCTCACGGTCTGGAACATGCCGCCGCCGACGCAAGGCCTGGCCGCCCTCGTCATTCTCGGCCTGTTCGAGCGGCTCGGCCGGGTCGAGCTCGACTCTTTCGCGCATCATCACGGGCTGATCGAGGCGACGAAGCGCGCGCTCGCCATCCGCGACCGCCATGTCACCGACCCCGCTTATGCGACCGGCGATCCCGCCCGTTTTCTGGGTGAGGCGATGCTGGCCCGCGAGGCCGCCGAGATCGATGCCAGGCGCGCCGCGCCCTGGCCGGTGAAGCCTGGCCATGGCGACACGATCTGGATGGGCGCCATCGACGGCAAGGGCCTCGCCGTCTCCTACATCCAGTCGATCTATTGGGAATACGGCTCCGGCTGCGTGCTGCCGGCGACCGGCATCCACTGGCAGAACCGCGGCATCTCCTTCTCGCTCGACAAGGCCGCCGCGAATCCGCTCATGCCCGGCCGAAAGCCCTTCCATACGCTGAACCCGGCCTTCGCCCGCTTCGACGACGGGCGCATCCTCGCCTATGGCGCGATGGGCGGCGACGGCCAGCCGCAATTCCAGGCGCAGATCCTGACGCGCTATCGCCTCGGCCAGAATCTCGCGACCGCGATCGATGCGCCGCGTTGGCTCTTCGGCCGCACCTGGGGCTCGGCCTCCACCGGGCTGAAGGTCGAAAGCCGCTTCGATTCCGCCCTGCTGGAGCGGCTCGACGCCGCCGGCCATCCGGTCGAGGAGAGCGGACTGGCCTATTCCGAGGGCTTCGGCCATGCCGGCATGCTGGTGAAGCATGCGAATGGCCGCGTCGAGGCCGCGCACGATCCGCGTTCCGATGGCGATGCGAGGGGGATCTGATTCACATGACCTATGACGACCCGTTCCGCTGCTTCGTGCCCTATCCCGACGCGGCGGTGAAACACAGCCCGACCGGCCCGCTCGCCGGGCTGACGCTGGCGGTGAAGGACCTCTTCGACGTCAAGGGCTACCCGACGGGCGCGGGATCGCCGATCGTGCTGGCGCAATCCGGCATCAAGACCAAGACCGCGCCGATCGTGAAGGAGCTGCTGCAGGCCGGCGCCCGCTTCGTCGGCAAGACGCATACCGACGAACTCGCCTTCTCGCTCAATGGCAAGAACGCGCATTTCGGCGCGCCGATCAACCCGGCCGCGCCGGACCGGATCACCGGCGGCTCCTCCTGCGGCTCCATGGCAGCCGTCGCGGGGCGCCTCGCCGACATCGCACTTGGATCCGATACCGGCGGCTCGGTCCGGGCGCCGGCGAGCTATGGCGGGCTCTTCGGCATTCGTCCCACCCATGGCCGGCTCTCGCTGAAGCGGGTCTGGCCGCTGGCGGAAAGCCTCGACACGCCCGGCTGGTTCACCCGCGACGGCGAGGTTTTTGCCCGCGTCGGCAACGCCCTGCTCGGCAAGGACCGCACCGAATTGCCGGAGGTGCCGCGCCTGCTGCTGGCCGACGACATGTTCGCCCAGGCCGTGCCGGAGGCCGAAACGATCCTGCGCAATGTCGTGCAGCGCGCGC
>NZ_JBFRDQ010000023.1:0-38381 GCF_052113865.1 Allobosea sp. TAB14
AGCCGGCGCAGGACGGCGGCCTCGTCGCCCTGGAAAGGAGACAGCAGCAAATTGTAGTTGCGGCTGGTGATGGCGGTCGAAGCCGGCGCAGGACGGCGGCCTCGTCGCCCTGGAAAGGAGACAGCAGCAAATTGTAGTTGCGGCTGGTGATGGCGGTCGAGATGCCCGCCAGCACATCGACGAAATTGGTCTCGGGCAGTTGCAGGCGCTCGAGCGGAAAGGACAGCCCGATCGTCTCGGCCCGGCCAAGCGCGAGGCTGCGGGCACGCGCATTCGGCCGATAGCCGGCCGCCTCGGCCGCCGAGACGACGCGCAGGCGGGTCGTCTCGGGAATGCCAGGATGGGCCCGCAAGGCGCGGCTCACGGTGGATTGCGACAGACCGAGCTGCAGGGCGAGCGTCTTCAGATCGGCGGCATTTTTGTGCAAGCGCTTGCTTTCATCATGCGGCAAGGCATCAGGTGCTTGCCGAGTACACGCCAGAAATAGCCCATATCAGGGCCGGTTGACAAATCCCCGCATCTCCGTAGCATGCAAGCGCTTGCATAATACACTGGCAAACAGTGATGCTCCCGGGAGGATGCCCCAGATGAATTTCATGAAGGTCGCCCGCCGATCGTTTCTGGCCTCTGCGCTGGCGCTCGGCGTCTTCGCCGCCGGCTCCGGCCGCGCGCAGGCCGTCGAGATCCAGTACTGGCAATACGTCTTCGACACCCGCGTCCAGGCGATGACCGAGCTGATCAAGCAGTTCGAGGCCGAGAACCCCGGCATCACCGTCAAGCAGGTCACCTTCCCCTATGCCGACTACCAGACGCGCCTGATCGCGGCCAAGGCGGCCGGGCGCGGCCCGGAGGTGATGCAGCTCTTCTATGGCTGGCTCGACACCTTCATCGCCGGCAAGCTGGTCCAGCCGCTGCCGCAGACGGCCTTCAAGAATGCCGAGATCGAGCGCGATTTCTTCCCGATCGTCTCAGCGATGAAGCGCGGCGAGCAATATTACGGCCTGCCGACCGCGGTTCGTTCCATGGCCTTGTTCTACAACAAGGACCTGTTCCAGAAGGCCGGGCTCGACCCGGAAAAGCCGCCGCAGACGCTGGAGGAATTCGTTACGGCCGCCAAGGCGATCGCCAAGCGCGACGCGGTCGGGAATTTCCAGCAGGTCGGCATCGCGCTCGACATCGCCCGGCAGGACCATAACTGGTGGCGCGAGATCCTGGTGCGCCAATATGGCGGCGAATCCTATTCCGCCGATGGCGGCAAGGTCGCCTACAACACCGAGGCCGGAGAAAAGGCGCTCGCCTTCTACACCGGCCTGCAGAAGGTGCACCGTGTCGGCCAGGAGAGCTTCATGGATGAGGGCCAGGCGGCCTTCCGTGCGGGCCTCGCCGGCATGGTGGTGGACGGCACCTTCCGCGTCGCCTCCTACAAGACGATCCAAAGCTTCAAATGGGGCGTGGTCGAGCTGCCGACCCACGACGGCAAGAAGGCCAATTTCGGCAGCTATTTCGCCAATGCCATCGGCGCTTCGGCGACGGGCGAGAAGCTCGCGGCGGCCGAGAAGTTCATGGCCTTCATCTCCTCCGAGAAGGCGATGAACATCTGGCTTGAGAAGGTCGGCGAATTGCCGGCCCGGCGCGCCGTCGCGCTGACGGAGGCCAATATCAAGGACCCGATCTACGGCCCCTTCATCCGCGGGCTCGACTATGCGGCGACGCCGCCCATGGTCGACGAGGCGGCCCAGCGCCAGGTCTCGATCGACATGATCAACGCCGTGCTGCTGAAGGACACGCCGATCAAGGACGCGCTGAATGCGGCGGCCACGCGTGAGCAGGCCATCCTCGACAAGTTCAGGGCCAAATAAGAGGCCCGCGCATGTCCGTGACATTATCGCCCCGGAGCGCCGGCGCCAGCGGGGTCTGGGGGCGGCTGTCGATTTCGACGAAGCAGATCGTCTGGGCCTGGACCTTCCTCGCCCTGCCGGTGCTGTTCTTCGCCATCGTCCGCTTCTACCCGACGCTGGAAGGCTTCTACCTGTCGACGACCGACTGGGATTTGCTGAACGAGGCGCGCTTCGTCGGCCTCGACAATTATCGCAAGCTCTTCGCCGATCCGGTGTTCTGGCAGGTTTTCCGCAACACCTTCGCCTATCTCGTCTTCGGCACGCCGATCGCGATCCTGCTCTCCTTCGCCATCGCCTATTATCTCGACCGGGTGACCTTCCTGCACGGGCTGATCCGGGCGCTCTACTTCCTGCCCTATCTCACGACGGCGGCGGCGATGGCCTGGGTCTGGCGCTGGTTCTACCAGCCGCCGCCGATCGGCGTGATCAACAGCATCCTCGGCTCCGTCGGCATCCCCGCCCAGCCCTTCCTGCGCTCGATCGACCAGGCGCTGCCGGCGATCATGCTGACCGCGATCTGGGCGCATCTCGGCTTCCAGATCRTSMTSTTCATGGCGGGCYTGCGYGCCATTCCGWCGAGCTATTACGAGGCGGCGCGSATCGACGGGCTGGGGGAGGGGGCGATCCTGACGCGCATCACCATCCCGCTGCTGAAGCCGACCACCGTCTTCCTGGTCGTGTTCTCGTCGATCGGCTTCCTGCGGATCTTCGACCAAGTCTACAACATGACCAGCAACGACCCCGGCGGGCCGCTCAACTCGACCAAGCCGCTGGTGCTGATGATCTACCAGACGGCCTTTTCCTCCTACCAGATGGGCTATGCCGCGGCCCAGACCGTCGTGCTGTTCGTGATCCTGTTCTCGATCTCGATGGCGCAGCTCTGGATCCTGAGGAGCCGCTGAGATGAGCGAGAGCGCAAAGCCCTCCTACGCCTATGGCAGCACCATCCGCCCCGGCCGGATCGTCGCCTGGACGATCCTTTTCCTCGGCGGCATCGTCATGATGACGCCGCTGCTCTTCATGTTCTCGACATCGCTAAAGACGGCCGGCCATGTCTACGATCTGCGCCTGATCCCCGAGCAGCCGACGCTCGCCAACTACGTCAAGGTTCTGTCCGACGGGCGCTTCGTCCGCTGGTTCCTGAACTCGACGCTGATCGCGACGATCGTCACGCTGTCCTGCTTGTTCTTCGACAGCCTCGTCGCCTACACGCTGGCAAAATTCGACTTTCCCGGCCGCCGCCTGGTTTTCCTGGCGATCCTGTCGACGCTGATGATCCCGACCGAGATGCTGGTCATTCCCTGGTATCTGATGGCGAGCAAGCTCGGCTGGATCGACACCTATTGGGGCATCATGTTCCCGGGGCTGGTCACCGCCTTCGGCGTCTTCCTGATGCGGCAGTTCTTCGAGACGGTGCCGAACGACTTCCTCGAGGCGGCCCGCGTCGACGGCCTCAACGAGTTCGCGATCTGGTGGAAGGTGGCGCTGCCGCTGGTCACGCCGGCGCTCTCGGCGCTGGCGATCTTCACCTTCCTCGGCAACTGGACGGCCTTCTTCTGGCCGCTGATCGTCACCACCGACCCGTCGCTCTACACGCTGCCGGTCGGCCTTTCGAGTTTCGCCGTCGAGCAGTCGATCCAGTGGGAGCTGATCATGACGGGGGCGGCGCTCGCCACCATCCCGACGCTGGCGATCTTCCTGTTCTTCCAACGCTACATCGTACGCGGCGTCATGCTCGCCGGGGTCAAAGGCTAGGCTATGGGTTCCTTACAGACCAACGACCGATCGCGCTTTCCCGATCCGGTCTATCGCGAGACCGTGCTGAGGCCGCTCTTCGACGGCGCTCGCCATCACCATGCCGAGGCGCTGCGCCGGATCGACCGCGCCCATCTCGTCATGCTGGTCGAAACCGGCATCCTCGATGCCGGCCAGGGCGCGGCGATCGCCCGCGCGCTGCTGGCGATGGAGCGCGAGATCGACCCCGCCGCACTCGCCTATGGCGGGGATGTCGAGGACTACTTCTTCTACATGGAGCGTGAGCTCAAGGCGCGCGCCGGGACCGATATCGGCGGGCGGCTGCACACGGCGCGCTCGCGCAACGACATCGACCACACCTTCCTGAAGCTCGACCTGCTGCCGCGCATCGACCGGCTGCTCGCGGCCTGCCGACAATTGCTGGCGGTGCTGATCGATACCGCCACGCGCGACCGCGACGTGCTGATCGTCGCCTATACCCATGGCCAGCCGGCCCAGCCGACGACCTATGGGCATTATCTCGCGGCGATCATCGAGATCCTGATCCGCGACATCGAGCGGATCGAGGCCGCGCGCGGCATCGTCGATCTCTGCCCACTCGGCGCGGCCGCGATCACCACTTCGGGCTTCCCGATCGACCGTCAGCGCGTCGCCGATCTCCTCGGCTTCGCCGCACCGTTGCAGAACTCCTATTCCTGCATCGCCGCGACCGACTACCTGACCTCGATCTACAGCGCGGTTTCGCTGCTGTTTCTGCATCTCGGCCGGCCGGTCCAGGATTTCCAGTTCTGGTCGAGCTTCGAGGTCGGGCAGCTCTATCTGCCGAACGCCTTCGTGCAGATCTCCTCGATCATGCCGCAGAAGCGCAATCCGGTGCCGTTCGAGCATCTGCGCCATCTCTCGGGCCAGGCGGTTGGGCGTGCCCGTGCCGTGGTCGACGTGATGCACAACACCCCCTTCACCGACATGACCGACAGCGAGTCCGAGACCCATGAGATGGGTTATCAGGCGATCGATGTCGGGCTGCGCGTTCTCGACCTGCTGACCGCGACGATCCGCGCCGGGCAGATCGACCCGGACCGGGTCGCGGTCAATCTCAGCCGTTCCTGCGCCACGATCACCGAGCTTGGCGACTGGCTGGTGCGCAGTGAGGGGTTGTCCTTCCGGCTCGGCCATGAGATCGCCGCCGATGTCGCCCGTGCGGTCGTCGCCATGGCGGGAGATTTGCCGACCGACGGCTATCCGGCCTTCACCACGGCTTTCGAGCACCATGTCGGGCGCAAGCCGGCGGCGGATGCGGCCGAATTCGCCCGGATGGTCTCGCCGGAGCATTTCGTCGCGGTTCGCGGCCGTTTCGGCGGCCCGGCGCCGGCAGCGCTCGATGCCGCCTTTGCCGGCTATCGCGAGGCGCTCGATGGATTCGATCGGCACGCGACGGACATCGCCCAACGGCAAAGCGCCGCGGCCGCCGAGCTCGAACGCCGCGTTCACGAGATCGCAAAGGGTGGATGATGGCACGCATCGAGCTGGAGCAGATCGTCAAGCGCTATGGCAGCA
The DNA here is from genome assembly GCF_052113865.1 of Allobosea sp. TAB14. Taxonomy (NCBI): domain Bacteria; kingdom Pseudomonadati; phylum Pseudomonadota; class Alphaproteobacteria; order Hyphomicrobiales; family Alloboseaceae; genus Allobosea; species Allobosea sp. TAB14. The sequence continues at coordinate 5,211 of NZ_JBFRDQ010000023.1, forward strand.
TCACCACGGTCCACGGCATCGACCTGACGATCGATGATGGCGAATTCGTCGTGCTCGTCGGCCCCTCGGGCTGCGGCAAGTCGACGACGCTGCGCATGATCGCCGGGCTGGAGGCGATCTCGGGCGGGACGCTGCGCATCGGCGGGCAGGTGGTCAATGACCGCGAACCCAAGCACCGCAACATCGCGATGGTCTTCCAGAACTACGCGATCTACCCGCATCTCACCGTGGCGCAGAATATCGGCTTCGGGCTCTACACCTCGAAGCTCTCCAAAGCGGAGAAGCAGGCGCGCATCCGCGAGACCGCGAAAACCCTGAGCCTGGAGCCCTATCTCGAACGCCGCCCTGCCGCGCTCTCCGGCGGGCAGCGGCAGCGCGTGGCGATCGGCCGGGCGATGGTGCGCGATCCCGTCGCCTTCCTGTTCGACGAGCCGCTCTCGAACCTCGACGCCCAGCTGCGCGGCCAGATGCGGCTGGAGATCAAGCAGCTCCACCAGCGGCTCGGCAGCACCATCGTCTTCGTCACGCATGACCAGGTCGAGGCGATGTCGCTCGCCGACCGGATCGTCGTGATGCGCGACGGCCGCATCCTGCAGGTCGGCGCGCCGATGGATCTCTACAACCGGCCGGCGGACATCTTCACCGCGCGCTTCATCGGCACGCCGGAGATGAACATGATCGACGGGATTGTCGCCGACGGCCATGTGGAGCTGGAGGCCAATGCCGCTGCCGTCGATCTTTCCGGCCTCGGCGGCTTGCCGCGCGGTGTCGAGGCCGGCCAGCCCATCGTTCTCGGCGTGAGGCCGCAGGAGCTGCATCTGCTCAGCGGCGGRCGCGGCGATTTCCCCATCCGAATCGAAGGCAGGGTCCGGGTGGCCGAGCCGCACGGCTCCGAAACCTTCGTCCTGCTCGACTTGCCGGCCGGACAGCTGGTCGCCCGCGCGCCCTCGACGGTCTCGTTCAAGCCCGGCGATGCGGTCGCCTTCGGGGCCGAGGCGAACAGCCTGCGGGTCTTCGACAAGCGGACGGAGAAGCTCGTCAACTGAGCCCGCGCAGACGGACGCCAGCGAGGCATCGGCCGTTCCGCCGCCGTTGCCGGCCTCATGGATTTCGCAGGAATCCACCCCATATGGATTCCACGGAGTTCTGAGCGTGAGACTCGCGCGGGTGGCCCTTTTCGCGGCGGCCGTCGCGGCCGCGGCGATCCTCTCCTCCTTCTCTCCCGCGCAAACGGTGGCGGGCAGGGTCGCTTTGAGTGTCGCGATCGACGGCGCCATCGGCCCGGCAAGCTCCCGCCAGCTCAAGCGGGCGCTGAACGTCGCTGCCGAGCGGAAGGTCGCGGTCCTCATCCTGCAGTTGAACACGCCCGGCGGGCTGGTCACCTCGATGCGCGAGATGATCGCCGACATCCTGGCCTCTCCCGTTCCTGTCATCGGCCATGTCGCGCCTGCCGGCGGTCATGCGGCGAGCGCCGGCACCTACATCCTCTACGCCACCCATGTCGCGGCGATGGCACCCGGCACCAATCTCGGGGCCGCCACCCCGGTGCAGATCGGCGGGCTGCCCTCGCTCCCCGGCGGCGAGAAGGATAACGGCCCGGGCGGCATCGGGAAGGACACCGGCGCGCGGGCGCCCGTCGATGCCATGACGATCAAGGTCACCAATGACGCGGTCGCGCTGATCCGCTCGCTTGCCGAATTGCGCGGGCGCAATGGCGACTGGGGCGAAAAGGCCGTGCGCGAGGGGGCGAGTTTCTCGGCCAGCGCAGCGCTCGATCAGCGTGTCATCGACTTCGTCGCCCGCGACACGGCCGAACTCCTGCAACTGGCCGATGGCCGCACCGTCGAGGTGGCCGGCAAGAAGGAGATTCTGGCCACGAAGGGCCTGGCCGTTGAGACGCTGGAGCCCGGCTGGTTCATCCAGCTTCTCGCCGTCATCACCAATCCGAACACCGCCGTCATCCTCATGCTGGTCGGCTTCTATGGCCTCGTCTTCGAGTTTGTCAGCCCCGGCGCGGTGGCGCCCGGTGTCGTCGGAGCCATCTGCCTCGTGCTCGGCCTCTACGCGCTCGATCAGCTGCCGATCAACTATACCGGGCTGGCCCTGATGCTGCTCGGCGTTGCCTTCCTCATCATCGAGACCTTCAATCCGACGGTCGTGCTGGGGCTCGGCGGCGCAGCCGCCTTCCTGCTCGGCTCCACCATGCTGCTTCAGACCGAAGGGCCGGGCTTCGGCGTGTCCTGGGCCGTCATCGGCCCCGCCGCTGCGCTCAGCCTGGCACTCGCCCTGCTTGCCGGCACCTATCTCTGGGCGGCGCGTCGCAATCCGCCGCGCATTGGCGGCGAGGCCATGCGTGGCCTTGCCGTAGACGTCCTCGACTGGAATGGCGGCGAGGGTCATGTGCTGGCGCTCGGCGAACGCTGGCGGGCGAAGGCCGACGAGGCCATCGCACCGGGGGGCAGCGCGGAGGTCACCGCCGTCAGCGGCCTCGTGCTGACGGTGCGGCGGCGCGATGCGGCAAATGACGGAGCAAAGCGATGATCGTCAGTTATGTGGCCTATCTGATCATAGCGCTGCTGGCAGCGCTGTTCCTGTCGGCTGCGATCCGCATCCTGAGGGAATATGAGCGCGGCGTGGTCTTCACGCTCGGCCGCTTCACCGGGGTCAAGGGGCCGGGCCTCATCATCCTCGTCCCGTTCGTCCAGCAGATGGTGCGCGTGGACCTGCGCGTCGTGGTGCAGGACGTGCCGCCGCAGGATGTCATCTCGCGCGACAACGTCTCGGTGAAGGTCAATGCAGTGCTCTATTTCCGCATCGTCGATGCCGAGCGCGCGATCATCCAGGTCGAGGATTTCATGACGGCCACCAACCAGCTGGCGCAGACGACTTTGCGTTCGGTGCTCGGCAAGCATGAGCTCGACGAGATGCTGGCTGAGCGCGACAGGCTCAACAGCGACATCCAGGAGATTCTCGACCAGCGCACCGATGCCTGGGGCATCAAGGTCTCCAATGTCGAGATCAAGCATGTCGATCTCAACGAGAGCATGGTCCGCGCCATCGCCAAGCAGGCCGAGGCGGAGCGGCTGCGGCGGGCCAAGGTGATCAACGCCGATGGCGAGCAGCAGGCGGCGGCCATCTTGTCGCCCTTGCGCAGGTTGCAGGGCGAGCAGGCCGCGACGACGTTCTCCCAGGTGGTGAGCCCGCCCTTCGAGCGCGGCACGACATGGTCGAAGGTCAGCTCGTCGCGCGTGCCGCAATATTGGCAGGCGAAGCGGTCACGCAGGAAGACGTTGAAGCGGGTGAAGGCCGGTGTCCGCGATGGCTTGATATAGCTCTTCAGCGAGACGACCGAGGGCAGCCGCATGTCGAAGCTCGGACTGCGGACCACCGTATCGTATTCCGAGACGATGTTGACGCGGTCCATGAAGACCGCCTTGATCGCGTCCTGCCAGCTCCAGAGAGATAGCGGATAGTAGCTCAGTGGCCGAAAATCGGCATTGAGGACGAGAGCCGGACAGCCGTCCGGCGACGCCATCGGATGCATCACATGCGCCGTCAAACCCGTCGCACCTCCGCTTCGTCAGCGGGACGAATCCCGCCTGACGATCAATGTAAGCGCGAGACGACAGGAATGTGAAGGAACTTGTTGCGGGTGCGACATGCCTGCGCGTGACCGAGAGGCATTTCCCCTCGCCATGGCGGGCAGGGAAACCCGCCATCTTCGCGGCGCAGGAGGTGCCGCAAGGCTCGCTCAGCGGGTCGGGACGGGTTTCTCGCCGCGATAATCGTAGAATCCGCGCTTGGTCTTGCGGCCGAGCCAGCCGGCCTCGACATATTTCACCAGCAGCGGGCAGGGGCGATATTTCGAGTCGGCGAGACCGTCATGCAGCACCTGCATCACCGACAGACAGGTGTCGAGGCCGATAAAGTCGGCGAGCTGGAGCGGACCCATYGGATGGTTGGCGCCGAGCCGCATGGCGACGTCGATCGCCTCGACCGAGCCGACGCCCTCATAGAGCGTGTAGACGGCTTCGTTGATCATCGGCAGCAGGATACGGTTGACGATGAAGGCCGGAAAATCCTCCGACACCGAAGCCGTCTTGTGCAGCTTGCCGACGAAGTCCTTGGCGAGCTCGAAAGTGCCGTCATCGGTGGCGATGCCGCGAATCAGCTCGACGAGCTGCATCAGCGGCACCGGGTTCATGAAATGAATGCCGATGAAGTGCTCGGGCCGGTCGGTCGCGGCCGCGAGCCGGGTGATCGAGATCGAGGAGGTGTTGGAGGCCAGGATCGCCTTCGGCCGCAAATGCGGRCAGACGGCGGTGAAGATCTTGCGCTTGACCTCCTCGTTCTCGGTCGCGGCCTCGATGACGAGGTCGCACTCGCCGAGATTCTCCAGCCCCGGGGCCGCCTCGATCCGGCCGATGGCCGCGCGGCGCTCGTCCTCGGCAAGCGCGCCTTTCATCACCTGACGCGCCATGTTGCCGTCGATCGTCGCCAGCGCCGCATTGATGCGCTCCTCGGCGAGGTCGTGCAGCTTCACGTCGAACCCGGCCACCGCCGCCACATGGGCGATGCCGTTGCCCATCTGGCCCGCCCCGATGATGCCGATCTTCCTGATCGCCTGGTCCGACATGATCCGATCCCGATATCTTTCCCGCTCCCCGCGGGAGCGAACGGGCCGCCCATGGGGGCGGCCCGGCACGTTCAGTCCAAGTCTTACTTGCCGGCCTTGCCGAGCTCGGCGTCGAGCTCCGGCAGGACGGTGAAGAGGTCGCCGACGAGGCCGTAATCGGCGATCTGGAAGATCGGGGCCTCCTCGTCCTTGTTGATGGCGACGATGACCTTGCTATCCTTCATGCCGGCGAGATGCTGGATCGCGCCGGAAATGCCGACCGCGATGTAGAGCTCGGGTGCGACCACCTTGCCGGTCTGGCCGACCTGCCAGTCGTTGGGGGCGTAGCCGGCATCSACCGCGGCGCGCGAGGCGCCCATSGCGGCKCCGAGCTTGTCGGCGACGGGYTCGATCACCTTGSYGAAATTCTCGGCCGAAGCCAGCGCGCGTCCGCCCGAGATGATGATCTTGGCCGAGGCCAGCTCCGGACGGTCGGACTTGGCGACCTCCTCGCCCTTGAAGGACGAGTTGCCGGGGTTCTCGGCGGCYGAGACGCTCTCGACGGTAGCCGAGCCGCCTTCTCCGGCCGCCTGGAAGGAGGCGGTGCGAATCGTCAGCAGCTTCTTCGCGTCGGCGGATTGCACCGTCTGGATGGCGTTGCCGGCATAGACCGGGCGCTCGAAGGTGTCGGGCGAGACGACCTTGGTGACGTCCGAGACCTGCATCACATCGAGCAGGGCGGCGACGCGCGGCAGYACGTTCTTGCCGGTGGTCGTGGAGGGGGCGACGATGGCGTCGTAGGCGCCTGCCAGCTTGACGATCAGCGCGGCCAGCGGCTCGGCCAGCGCGTGGCCGTAGGCCGCGTCGTCGGCGAGCAGCACCTTCTCGACGCCCGCGAGCTTCGCAGCCGCCTCGGCCGCGGCCTTGGCGCCCTCACCGGCGACGAGGATATGGACGGGTGCGCCGAGCTGGGCGGCGGCGCTCAGCGCCTTGGCGGTGGCGTCCTTGACGGAAACGTTGTCGTGTTCGGCGATCAGCAGCGTGGTCATCAGATCACCCCGGCGGTCTTGAGCTTGGAGACGAGTTCGGCGGCATTGGCCACCTTGATGCCGGCGGAGCGGCCGGCCGGCTCCTCCGTCTTCAGCACCTTCAGGCGCGGCGAAACATCGACGCCGAGCGTCTCGGCCGAGGTCTCGTCGAGCGGCTTCTTCTTCGCCTTCATGATGTTGGGCAGCGAGGCGTAGCGCGGCTCGTTCAGGCGCAGATCCGTGGTGACGATCGCCGGCAGCTTGAGCTGGACCGTCTGCAGGCCGCCATCGACCTCGCGGGTGACGTCGACCGAGCCRTCGCCGAYCACSACCTTSGAGGCGAAGGTGCCCTGCGGCCAGCCGAGCAGSGCGGCSAGCATCTGGCCGGTCTGGTTGSCGTCGTCGTCGATCGCCTGCTTGCCGAGRATGACGAGGCCGGGGGCCTCCTGCTCGACCACCTTCTTCAGGAGCTTGGCCACCGCCAGCGGCTCGACCAGCCCATCGACCTTCACGAGGATGCCGCGGTCGGCGCCCATGGCCAGGCCCGTGCGGATCGTCTCGGCGGCTTGAGCCGGGCCGATCGAAACCACGATCACCTCGGTCGCCTTGCCGGCTTCCTTCAGGCGCAGCGCCTCTTCGACGGCGATCTCGTCGAACGGGTTCATCGACATCTTGACGTTCGCAAGCTCGACGCCAGACCCATCCGCCTTCACGCGGATCTTCACGTTGTAATCAACAACCCGCTTGACGGGCACCARGATCTTCATCGTCAGATCACCGTTCAGAAGAAATGCGCCTTGCGCCGCGCCGCCGGAGAGAGCGGGATGGCGGCATCGCGGCCTTCGGCTGGAATGCGGTCGGACCGTAGCGATGGGCATTTGCGCTTGTCAACGCCGTCAGCCGGCGCAATCCGGGCGGAATCGAAGCCGGGACGGGCAGTGTCATGGCTGCGCGGCCCGACGCCCGAACAGGGTGACGCCGCGGCGGATGAACAGGGGCGTCAGCGCCGCTCCGGTGGCGAGCCCGCCGAGATGGGCCCACCAGCCGATATTGCCTTGCGGATCGAACCAGGCCGAGGCGGCTTGGAAGACGATCCAGCCACCGAGCGTATAGACGGCCGGGACGTGGACCGGGATCCATTTGAAGGCGAGACCCCAGATCCGAACGCGCGGGTAGAGCATCAGATAGGCGGCGATGACGCCCGAGATCGCGCCGGATGCCCCGACCAGCGGCTGCTCCGAATCCGGATAGACCAGCGCGTGCGCGAGCGAGCCGCCGAGCCCGCAGAGGAAGAAGAAGGCGAGGAAGCGGGCATGGCCCATCGCGTCCTCGACATTGTCGCCGAAGACCCAGAGGAACAGCATGTTGCCGATGAGATGTGCGAAGCTGGCATGGAGCAGGATGTTGCTGAAGGGGGTCAGCCAGGCTGGCGCGTGAACCAGCCCTTCCGGCAGTACGGCCGTGCCGAACAGCACCGAGGGAATCATCCCGAAGCCGGCCATCATGGCGATGTCGCTCTCCTGATGCGGCCAGTACCGGAGCGCGATCTGGATCACCGTGCAGGCCGCGACCAGCCCGTAGGTGATGAAGGCTGAGCGGGTGAAGCGCAGCGGCACGCCATCATAGATCGGGACGAACATGGCTGGCTCAGCGATTCTGTCCGGGAACCCAGAGAACGTCGCCACCGGCCTTCGCATTGAGGAAGCGGGATGCAACGAACAGGAAATCCGAGAGCCGGTTGATGTATTTGAGGGCCGGGCCCGAGACCGCCTCGCCTTCGGTGGCGGCGAGCTCCGCCATCAGGCGTTCGGCCCGGCGGCTGACGGTGCGGGCGAGATGCAGATGCGTTGCCGCAGGCGTGCCGCCCGGCAGCACGAAGGAACGCAGCGGCGCCAACGTCCCGTTAAGCCGGTCGATCTCGTTTTCGAGCCGGTCGACCTGGGACTGCACGATGCGCAGCGGCTCGAAGGCGAGGGGCTTGTCCGTCTCCGGCGTCGAGAGATCCGCGCCGAGATCGAAGAGGTCGTTGCTGATGCGGCCGAGCATCGCGTCGACCTCGGCATCCTCGGCTGCGGCATGAAGCCGCGCCAGGCCGATGCAGGCATTGGTCTCGTCGACGGTGCCGTAGGCCGCGACCCGCAGGTCGAATTTCGGGCGGCGCGGGCCGGATGTCAGGCCGGTGGTGCCGTCGTCGCCGGTGCGGGTGTAGATGCGGTTGAGCTTGACCATGCACCGCTTATAGCGCGGCGCGGGTGCGACGGAAGCAGGCTCTTCGCCGCCCCGTCCTCATCCTGATGTCAGAAGGTGTAGCCGAGCTTGGCGCCGATATTGGCCGGGCCGCGCGGCGACGCCGTGCCGGGCTGGCCAGAGCAGCCCGCCGTGCTGAAATGCTCGAGCGTCGTGACGAGGTTCCAGCGATCGGACAGGCGGAAGCCGAGCGCCGCCGCCTCGCGCGTGCCGGCGTTGCAGCCGAGGCTCAGGCGATTTTCCGGGATGATCGCTCCGGTCTTGCCGTCATGGACCGCCGCCGCGAGGCTCGCTTCGACGAAGATGTCCTTGCTGATGTCAAAGGTCCAGGCCGCGCCGGCATAGGCGTAGCGGGTGCCGTTGAGGTTCACGCTGGAGCCGATGTTGAAGCGCGGGATGAAGGCGGCGGCGATGCGGTCGCTGAGCGGGACGAGGCGCGGCGACAGGACCTCGCCGGCGATATTGGCCAATCCGCCCTCGCGGCCGCCCGGATTCGCGAGGCCTCCGCCGATGCGCGCCTCCCAGGCGGGAGCGGGCGGTTCCGCGGCGGGCGCGTAGCTCGACACGGCCGGCGACAGTGATCTCGATTGTGCCCAGCCCGGCGAGCTGAGCAGGCAACCGGCAACAAGAAGCAACGCGACGCGAACCATGATCACCGGCGGAGAAGGGAAACTGGCGTTAGTGAAGCGCACACACTCGTGTTCGGATTGTGGCAAAGCCCTTCCTGAAGGCCTCGATCCACAGCGCCTTCGATTCGGAAAGTCAAATTGATTCAAATGTTTGCAACATCGTGGCCAATCACGGCCCGCTGCGCCACCAGAGCACGAAGACGACGATGACGATGGCAAGGAACTGAAGCTGGACGCGCAGTTGCATCAGCTTCTGCGAGGTGTTGGCGCTGCCGCCGCGCATCATGTTGATCAGGCCGAGCAGCAGCACCACCGCAACGGCACCGACGGCGATGGGGACGAGCGAATTCGAGAGCGTCATGACTGAGGCTTAATCCGCCGACCGGCACTTTGCCAGCATCGAGATGGCTGCCGCGGTGGTTGCAAGATGTCGCAGCTCAGCTCAAGGCCACGCTCGGCGCCAGGGCACGCGTCCGCACCGGCGAGGAGAGGTTCTCGGCGAGCGCGCGACAGATCGCGGGCAGGCCGTCTAGCAGATCGGGCACGAAGGCCTGTGACGGCGGCARCCGCTTCGGCAGGGCGTGGAGCGCTGCCGCCATGACCATGGGGTCGCGTACACCGTCGCCGTCCTGGGCGGGGTCGGCCAGGACGTCGATCAGCCCCAGCTCCTCGGCGCGATGGGCGCGGATCGCCTGTTCCAGCCGCGGCCGGACTCGCGGCACGACGAGCGCCGGCTTGTCGAAGGACAGGATCTCGCAAAAGGTGTTGTAGCCGCCCATGGCGACGACGCAGTGGGCGCGGTTCATCAGCAGTTCGAGGCGCGGCTCGAAGCCGAGCCCTTCGAGCTTGGGATTGCGCGCGATGCGCTCGGCGAAATCCTTGCGCTTCTCGCGGGACATGAACGGACCGAAGACGATCAGCGCGGGCAGCGCGATCGTCGGGTCCGCCTCATAGGCCGAGATCACCCAGTCGATGACACCGGCACCGTCGCCGCCGCCGCCGGGCGTGACGAGGATGAAGGGCTGCTTGGTGATGCGCGGATAGCGGTTGGGCGGCATGGGCGAGGGCACCGCGCGCTTGAGATAGCCGAGATAGCGGGTCTTGGCCGAGAAGCGCTGTTGATCCGGCAGGCCGGCGAGCGGCTCGTAGACGCTCTCCAGCCCATAGACGAAGACGTCGTCATAGATGGTGTCGAGCGCTTCCAGCGCACCGCTGTGGCGCCATTCCTCGAGCAGCTTGCCTGGCTCGTCGAGCACGTCGCGCAGGCCGAGCACGATGCGGGCGCCGCGCCGGCGCAGGATGTCGAGCGCGGGCTTGAGCTCGCCGCGCAGGCCGACGGGCTCCTTGTCGACGATCACGACGTCCGGATCGAAGGAGAGCACCGTCTGCTTGATGATGTCGGTGCGCAGGCGGATCGTGTCGTCGAGCTCGAGATTGAGGTGATGCGGGCCGTAATGGCCGTCGCTCTGCTTCTCGACGCCGGGGATGCGGACATAGTCGACGCCGTCACCGAACTGGAAGCTCGAGATCACCGAGGAACCCGAGACGATGATGACCGAGATGTGCGGAAAGCTCGCGACCAGCGCGTTGGCGATGGCGCGGCAACGCCGGATATGGCCCAGCCCGAAGGTGTCGTGGCTGTAGATCAGCACACGCGGGGCGTGGGAACTGCGCGGGCTCCGTTCGGGGCCCACCAGATCAATGACATTGGACGACATGGGAACGCCGGCCTCCACAACGGGTCAGACGACTTCCTGGCGGGGCCGAGCACACCAGACAGCCATGCTGCAGCATGGTTGTACCCACCTATAGCGTGGCGCCGAGGGCGATCCAAGCCTGCCTGACCGAGGGAGATGCCGCTTTTTTCATGCCGTGCCGCCCCGGCCTATCAGGCTGCGCGGATCGGCGAGCGCGACGGCAGAGTGGCTGTCCGCCAGCGCAAGCAGGTCGCTGAGAAAAGCCCAGGCGGTTTCGTCGTGATCGCGATGGTGCAGGAGGAGGCCGAGCGTGTCGGGCCCTTGCGGCCGCCCGCGCCATTCCATCAGCAGATCCACGATTTCGGCGATCAATCCGGCGGGATTCCGGCCGATGCGCCCGCCATGCCAGTCCATCACGTCGATATGGGTGTTGAGGAGTTGAGGTCCGCCATCGGGGCCGTTGCGATGATCGCGGAAGCAGGACAGCGCCGTGAAGCCGAGCGCCGGCAGGCGGGCGGCATGGCCTGGGTCGATGCGGTTCCAGGGTGGCACGAAGACCGGCAGGATGGCCTCGCCCAGCACGTCGCGCAGACGCAACGAGGCTTTCACGATCTCGGTATCGACAGCCTCTGGCGCGCGATCCGGCCCGAATTCGGATTTCTTCCCCCCGGCGGGGGCATGGTTGCGAYGCCAGCAGCCGTGCTGGCAGGGCAGGAGCGCCGGGCTGTCGCGCAGGCTCCCGGCAAGGGCGGTTTCCGCCAGCATGGGGATGACGGCAAGCAGGACCGGCACATGGAAGCGCTCGGCACAGGTTGCGAGCCGGTCGAGCGCGGCGCTGGGGCCGATGGCGTCGTCATCGCGCAGCCAGAGCCGGAGTTGCCGGCCGGCGGCGTGCCAATGGCCGAGTTCCTCGATGAGGGGAGACCAGAGGGCGGCGCTCATGGAGCCTCCCTTCCGGTCGCGGCGCGGCGCTTCAGGCTGCGGTTGCGGCAGGCGATGGCGAGGCCCGCCGCCAGCCTTTCGGCGGCCCGCTCCGTGGTGCGCTCGGTCAGCACGAAGCGACGCGCCTGCGCCCCCATGGCAGCGCGCACGGCGCCGTCGCGCAGCAGGGCCGAGAGCGTGGTCGCGAAAGCGGCCTCGTCGCCTTCCGGCACCAGCAGGGCGGTTTTCCCGGCCTCGACGGTGGTCGAGACGCCGCCGCTGTCGAAGGCGACGACGGGCAGTCCTGTCGCCTGCGCTTCGAGATAGACCAGCCCGTAAGCCTCGCGCATGCCCGGCCAGACGAAGACGTCATGAGCCGCGAGCTCGGCCAGCGCCCGTTCGCGGTCCAGCAAGCCGAGCCAGGCGATGCGCCCGGCGGGCAAGCCGGCGAAAGCCCGTTCGATCTCGCCGCGCTTGCGCCCGTCGCCGATGACGCTGAGGCTCCAGTCCTCGTCGCGGATGCGTTCGAGAATGCGGGCCAGCGCGAGATAGCTGTTCAGCTTGGTGCCCTCGCGCATCATCGCGATGGTCACGAGGCGCGGCGCGCCGCTGCGGGCGATGTGCCGGGGCGGCTCGCGGTCGAAGGCGACGAAGGGCGGCAGCGGCAGGAGCGCGGTCCCTTTCTGGCGCCAGGGCTCGAGCCCTTGCCGGTCGCGGTCGGTGAAGAAGAAATGCGTGTCGGCGGCCTCGAGTCCATGGCGCACGAGCGCCGTGTGGCGTGCCCATTCGCCCTGGGCGCGCTGCGCGGCGTCGCTTGCTTCGGCCGTGACATAGGGGATGCCGAGCGCGGCCGCGATCTCCGGGCCGAGCAGGTCCGGGGCGCGATAGTAGTTGTGGTAGGTGAACCAGAGATCGGGGGGCTCGGCCGCCTTGTCCTGCCAGGAGGTGAGCAGGCGCTCGCGCAATCCGGCGGCGTCGGCTTCGAGCTGGGCGAGGGCGGTCGCGTCTGAATCGGCCAGATAGCCCCGTCCCGCCTTCACCGGCTCGACGACATGGCCGAGCGAGCGCAGGGCCGCGACGAGCTGGCGCGCCATGCGGCGGTCGCCGGAGACGCCGTCATCGTCGTACAGGTTGAGCGGAGTGTGGAAAGCGATGCGCAAAGTCGGTTCGCAGGCGGCGTGGCGATGTCTCAGCGATAAGGATCGGCCGCGTCGCGCAGGCCGTCGCCGAGGAAGTTGAAGGCAAGGATGATCACGATCACCGGGATGACCGGATAGAGCAGCCAGGGATAGAGCGCCACCACATTGATGTTCTGGGCCTCGTTCAGCATCACGCCCCAGCTCGTGATCGGGGGCCGCAAGCCCAGGCCGAGGAAGGAGAGCGCCGTTTCGCCGAGGATGGTGCGGGGGATGGTGATCGTCGCCGAGGCGATGAGATGGCTCATGAAGCCCGGCACCAGATGCAGCGCGATGATGCGCCGCGGCCGCGCGCCCATGAGCTGGGCGGCAACGACATAATCCTCCTCGCGCAGAGAGAGCAGCTTGGAGCGCACCGAGCGGGCGAGCCCCGTCCAGTCCATCAGGCCGAGGATCACGGTGATGCCGAAATAGACCACCACCGGGCTCCAGGACGGCGGCATGATCGAGGCCAGCGCCAGCCAGAGCGGGATATGCGGCAGCGACTGCACGATCTCGATGATGCGCTGGACAACGAGGTCGACCCGGCCGCCATAGTAGCCGGCGATGCCGCCGATGATGACGCCGAGCACGAAGGAGATGCTGACGCCGATCAGGCCGATCGAGAGCGAGATGCGTCCGCCATAGAGGATGCGGGAGAGCATGTCGCGGCCGAGCCGGTCGGAGCCGAGCCAGAAGAAGGTGCCGCCCTCCGGCGGGCAGACGAGGTGCAGATTGCCCGGCACGAGCCCCCAGAAGCTGTAGCCGTCGCCACGGCAGAAGAAGCGCAGCTTCTCCGGCCGTTCGCGATCCTCCGCATATTCGCGCTTCAGGTTCTCCATGTTGAGATGGAGCTTGAAGGGATAGACGAAGGGGCCGACGAACGCGCCCTCGTGGAAGAGGCGGACCTGCTGGCCGGGCGCGCGGATGAAATCCGTGTTGCGCGTGCTGTAGTGATAGGGCGCAAGGAACTCGGCGAAGGCCGCCATCGCATAGATCACGAAGATGAGGACGGCCGAGATCACCGCGAGCCTGTGCTTGCGGAACTTCCACCACATCAACTGCCATTGCGAGGCGAGATAGACCCGCTCCTGCTCGGCGGTCATCTCCTCGGTGGCATAGGGCTCGAACGGGGCCGTCGAGACCGCATGCGGCAGCGGCGCGCCCTCGGGCGGCAGATCCTTGAGCGAGTTCGCGGTCACTTCGTTGCAGCCCCCTGCAAGCGAATGCGCGGATCGAGGATGGCCAGCGCGATGTCCGAGATCAGCACGCCAATCACGGTGAGGAAGGAGAGGAACATCAGGAAGGAGCCGGCGAGATACATGTCCTGGCTCTGCAGGGCGCGGATCAACAGCGGGCCCGTCGTCTGCAGCGACAGCACGATCGCCACGACCTCCGCGCCCGAGACGATCGAGGGYAGGATGTCGCCGATATCGGAGATGAAGAAATTGAGCGACATGCGCAACGGGTATTTGCGCAGCGCCTTGCCCGGCGGCAGGCCCTTGGCGCGGGCGGTGGTGTAGTACTGCTTCTGCAATTCGTCGAGCAGGTTGGCGCGCAGCGCCCGGATCATGCCCGCGGTGCCGCCGGCACCGATGATGATGACCGGGATCCAGAGATGCTCCAGCACCGATCTGAGCTTCGCCCAGCTCATCGGCTGGTTGAGATATTGCGGATCGACGAGGCCGCCGATCGAGAGGCCGAACCAGAGATTGGCGAAGTACATGAAGACGAGCGCCAGCAGGAAGTGCGGCACGGCAAGCCCGATCAGGCCGAGGAAGGTCAGGCCGTAATCGCCCCAGCTATATTGATGCGTCGCGGAATAGATCCCGATCGGGAAGGCCACGATCCAGGTGAACAGGATCGTGGCGAAGGAGACGATCATCGTCAGCAGGAGCCGGTCGCCGACGATCTCCCGCACCGGGCGCTGGTATTCGAAGGAATAGCCCATATCGCCGTGGAGCAGGCCYGCGACCCACCAGGCATAGCGCTCCACCGGGGGCCTGTCGAAGCCGTACTCCTTCTTCAGGAACTCGATGCGGCTCATATCGGCCTTCTCGCCCTGCGCCTGCATCTCGGCGGCGAGGGTCTCGAAATAATCGCCTTCGGGCAGGTTGATCACGGTGAAGATCAGCGCGCTGGTGACCAGCAGCGTCGGGATCATGATCAGGATGCGCTTGAAGATGTAGCGAAAGAGCACCGCTCAGCCCTCGCCGTCTTTCTTTCTACGAAACCAGAAGGTGTCTGGCATGTAGCGGCCGAGGAAGGCCCCGGGCTCGAAGCTGTAAAGCCCATGATCGGGAACGTTGTTGAGGTCGCGCGACACCACGATGGGCTGCAGCGTGCTGTTGATGACGCCGATGGTGAAGAGCTGCTCGGCGTTGATCCGCAGCATCTTCTGCCAGATTTCGCGGCGCTGCGCCGTCGTCACGCTCATCCGCCATTCGTTGTAGAGCCTGACGAGCTCGTTCGCCTCGGGGAGCGACGGGCGCTCGCCTTCGCGGCCATTGGTCTCGATGAACTGGCCCCAGCGCGGCCACTGGAACTGGGCGGTGGAGGTCGGGGCGAGCGCGTCCGGCTCCATCTCCGGCGTGACCAGCGCGTTGTCCATGCCGGCCCAGGCCGACATGATCGTCTGCCCGGCGACGATGCGACGCCGGAAGACGTCACGCTGGCTCGAGCGCGGATAGATCTTGATGCCGACATCGAGAAAGTTCTGCTTCAGCAGGTCGAGGATGTCGGTCTCCTCGGTGTTCTCGCCTGCGGTCTCGATGGTGAATTCGAGCCGTCTTCCATCGGGCAGGAGGCGCACGCCGTCATCGTCCCGCTTGGTCAGGCCGATCTCGTCGAGGAGCTGGTTGGCGAGGCCGGGATCGTGCTGGATCCAGAGCGAGGCGAGGGCCGGGTCGTAGAGCGGGCTTTCCGGCAGGGCCGTGTTGCCGCTTTCGCGGGCGAGGCCGAAGAATATCACCTTGTTGACGTCGGTCCGGCTGATCGCGACCGAGATCGCCCGCCGGTAGCGGACGTCGCGGTTGAGGTCGCGCCAGACGGGGTCGATGGCGTTGAGATTGGGCAGCAGCGCGAAATAGGCGCCCTCTGCCCGCTTCCAGAGCTTGACCTCGAAATTCATCCGCTTCGAGGCTTCCTTGAGGAAGGTGTAGTTGTCGAAGCGGATGTAGCGCACCTGCAGGTCGGCCTCGCCGGCCGCGGCCTTGGCTGGGATGAGCGCGCTCGTCCCGATCGTCATCGTCACCTCGTCGGCATAGGGCAGTTGCCGGCCATTCTCGTCGATGCGGTGGAAATAGGCGTTGCGCTCGAAAACGAACTGCTCGGCGGGCAGGGGCGTGGTGTTGCGCCAGGGCTCGAGGGTCGGAAGCTTGGGGTTCTCGGGCCGGTACATGCGGGAGTTGCGCTCGTGCAGGGCGCCCCAGTCGCGAACCCGGTTCTCCTTGATCTTCGCGGCGAGCTCCTGCTTCAGCGCGTGGCGCTCGTGGAATTGCCGCAGATATTGCGAGGGCATGAAGATATAGGTCGGCTGGGCGGCGGCCAGAGCCGGCAGGAAGATCGGGTTGGGCGCCTTCCAGCTATAGCGGACCTCGGTCTCGCTCACGATCTCGAAGACCGGCGGTTCGCCCGCCGAGAACAGCGCCTGAGGCGGCCCGCCCGGCGACAGGCGCTTGTTGTTGGCGACATCCTCCCACCAGTAGCGGAAATCCTCGCTCGTCAGCGGCGATCCGTCCGACCAGCAATGCCCGGGCCGGAGGCGCAGCGTGAAGATGCGCCCTTCATCGACGTTGAAGCTCTCCAGCACGTCGGGGACGAGCTCGAGCTTGTCGTCGTAGACGACCAGGCGCGTATAGCCATAGAGCGTCATCATGCGCAGGTCGCGCTGGTCGCCCATCAGCAGGCGGATATTGCCACGGTGCCGGCCGGCCTTGCGCCCAAGGCTCGCCATGTCGATGACGCGCGGAACGTCCGGAATCCGGTCGCCGACCGGGGGCAGCGCGCCGGCCGCCACGCGGTCGGCGAAGAACGGGCTGTCGATCGCGGCAGGGGTCTGGGCGGCGGGAGCCTGGGCAGAGGAAGGCTGGACGGGAGGCTGCTCGGGCGCGGCGTGCAAGGCGCGCGGCAGGCCGAGGCCGGCGGCGGTGGCCGTTCCCAGAAGCAGCGCCGAGCGGCGCGTCGGAGAGAGGCGGCGCTTCGTCACGACACCAGCTCCTTCACATCGGCATTCGGCCGCGCCAGCACATAATGGCCGTCGCCGAGGGCAAGATGCGTGAGCTCGCGGTCGTCCGCCCCGTGCTTGAAGGCGCTGCCCCAGCCGCTGTCGTCCGAGGCACCGCCGGGCGCGGCCAGCTTGAAGTCGAGCTTGCGGTCGAGATCGGCGAAGGGCACCGAGCGCAGCAGTGCCTTGGTGTAGGGATGGACGGGCCGGGTGAACAGCGTGTGGCGCGGCGCGAGCTCGACGATGCGGCCATTGGCCATCACCGCGATGCGGTCGGCCATGTAGTTCACGACCGCGAGGTTGTGCGAGATGAACAGGAAGGTCAGGCCGCGCTCGGCCTGCAGGTCCTTCAGCAGGTTGAGGATCTGCGCCTGCACGGAGACGTCGAGCGCCGAGACCGGCTCGTCGCAGATGATGAGGTCGGGATCGAGCGCGAGCGCGCGGGCGATGCCGATGCGCTGGCGCTGGCCGCCCGAGAAGGAATGCGGATAGCGGTTGAGGAAACGGGTATCGAGGCCGACATCCTGCATCAGCGCCTTGACCCGCTCGGCCTGTCCGGGCGCCTCGCCGCGCTCGTGGATGACCAGTGGCTCGCGCAGGATGCTCTTCACGGTCATGCGCGGCGAGAGCGACGAGACCGGGTCCTGGAAGATCATCTGGACGCGCGGGCGGAAGGCGCGCAGCGCCTCGCCCTCGAGCGCCAGCACGTCGGTCCGCCGCTGGCCGTCATCGAAGATCACCTCGCCGGAATCGGCGGTGACGGCGCGCATGACGATCTTGCTGACGGTGGTCTTGCCGCAGCCGCTCTCGCCGACGAGGCCGAGGCATTCGCCACGGCGGATATCGAAGCCGACATCGTTGACCGCCTTGACGACGGAAAGGCTGCCCTTGCCGAAGAAGCCGCGCGAGCCGGTGACATAGGTCTTGTGCAGGTTGCGCACGCGCAGGAGCGGAGCCGCATCGGCGGCCGGCGCGGGCGCTGGCTTCGCCGCGGCGGGCGGGCGGGCCCGTGCCTCGCGCAGGGCTACGAGCCGCTCGCCCTCCTGCATGTCGAAATGCGGCGAGGCTTTCAGCAGCGCCTTCAGATAGGGGTGGCGCGGGCGCCTGAAGATGTCCTCGACCTGGCCGCGCTCCATGATCTCGCCGTGGAAGATGACGACGACCTCGTCGGCCATGTTGGCGACGACGCCGAGATCGTGGGTGATCAGCAGGATCGCCATGCCCATCTCGGCCTGGAGATCGCGCATCAGGTCGAGGACCTGCGCCTGGATGGTGACGTCGAGGGCGGTGGTCGGCTCGTCGGCGATGAGCAGCGCCGGCTGGCAGATCAGCGCCATCGCCAGCATGGCACGCTGGCGCAGGCCGCCGGACAATTCGAAGGGGTAGAGCCCGGAGGCGCGATGCGGGTTCTTGAAGCCGACGCGCTTGAGCATCGCCTCGATCAGCTCGCGCGCCTGCGCCTTCGGCATCGGGCGGTGCAGGAGCAGGGCTTCCTCGATCTGGTTGCCGATGGTGTGGACCGGCGAGAGCGAGGACATCGGCTCCTGAAAGATCATGCCGATGCGGCCGCCGCGCAGCGCGCGGATGCCCGGGCCTTCCCGCGGCAGGGCGGCGATGTCGATCACGGCGTCGGGCGCGAGCGGGTCGCGGAACAGGATCTCGCCGCCGGTGACGGAGCCCGCGCGCGGCAGCAGCCCCATGATCGCCTGCGAGATCACCGATTTGCCCGAGCCGGATTCGCCGACCAGTGCGACCGTCTTGCCGGCGGGAACACGCAGGCCGACGCCCTTCACCACGTCGCGGGCGAGGCCGTGGACCGTGAAACCGATACGCAGATCGCTAACGCGAAGAATGTCCATGAACCGAACTTGTACTTCCCCTCGGGAGGTCCTTACCCTCACCTGACGTCACTAGACGTCGAAAGTTCCGTCTTGCCAATGGCTTTCGGCAAGCCGGATCACTCGGACGGACATTGGCCGGCGCGGATGACATCGCTGCAACGCGGGCCGCGGCGGAAATCGTCGTAGCTGATGCTCCAGGGCTGTACGTTCGGGGCGCGATAGGGACCGAATTTGAAATATTGATTACGGTCGAGGCCCGGTGCCGCGTGCCCGATGTGACCTTTGACCGTGACGATCGGGATGCCGTCGGCCAGAATCTCGATATGGCCGTCGCCGGACGGGCCGGGCTGTGAGCGGACCACGAAATCGATCCAGCCTTTCTGGGCCGCAGGCAGGTCGGCATGGCGCGTCACCCGGATTCCGGGGGCGCAGRCGCCGAAATAGGAGGGGTATTCCTCCGGCACCGAGCCGCTCTCGATGGCGACCAACGCCCGTGTCTGGTGGACCTGCGGTCGGCTGAGCACGCGCGCCTCTCCGGGCAGGCAGCCTTGCGGGCGCTGCGGGCCGCCGATCGGATAGGATTCGACCAGGTCGGTCTCGACGGTGAAGCCGAGACGGCCCCGGTAGAGCCGCAGAGCCAGGAAGGGCGAGAAGTCGCCCTGCGCGTCGCGCAGGATCTCGCGCTTCCACTGCGCCATCACATATCTGCGATCATCCTGCGGCAGCGGATCGTTCAGCCGCATGGCGAAGCCGTACCAGACGGTCCGCGAGTAGGAGGCGAGAACCTCCGGGCGCTCCCAGACTTCGGCGCGCTCGCTGCAGGCCCTGGCGCGCGGATCGCAGGACGGCATTGCCGTCAGGGTCAGCTCGCCCCGCCCGCGCAAGGGCGAGCGCGTGCCGAAAACAACCTGCCCGCCACGCTGTTCGGGGTTGTCCTTGTAGAAAAGGCCGCCTTCGGGCGCGAAACCGCGCTGCTCGAAGCCATCGGTCAGGACGAGGTCGGCCGGATCGGTCGGGGGTGTCGTCGCAGCGGGCTGCGCCGCCGAGAGCAGGAGCAGCGACAGCAACGCCGCGCGCCCGAGCCGATGCCTGACGGCAAGATCGCCCATATATCCCCCCGCATGCGACCGGCCCCGTCGCCGATCCACGCTTTCGCCGCTAACCGACGCACATTGTACAGCACCGCGTACTAACCATATATGGACACCCGCGGGGTGCGGTCTGCGGGGCATAATACAATCGGGCGCGTGTCCGCGCCGAACAGGATCGTCTCCTTTGGAGCCCAACCTTTTCCGCTACATCTGGCAGAAGAGTCGCGGCGAGCAGATCGTCGTCCTGGCGATCATCCTCGTGTCGATCCCGTTCAACTGGGCTTCGTTCGACGTTCCCAAGCGCATCGTCAACGACGCGATCCAGGGCGGCGCCTTCAAGGGCGGCCACACCACCGCGACCCTGATGGACCTCACGCTGCGCCTGCCGTCCTGGCTGGGCGGCGCCAGCGTCAAGCTGTTCGAGGGCTTCCAGGTCGGGCAGCTCGGCCTGCTGATCGGGCTTTCCAGCTATTTCCTGCTGCTCGTCCTGATCAACGGCGCCTTCAAATACGTCATCAACGTGCGCAAGGGCATCCTCGGCGAGCGSATGCTGMGGCGCATGCGCTACGACCTATTCAGCCAGCTCATGCGCTTCCGGCCGGAGGATATCCGGGCGGTCAAACCGGCCGAGATCGCGAGCATGATCAAGGACGAGGTCGAGCCGGTCGGCAGCTTCGTCGGCGACGCCTTCATCCAGCCGGTCTTCCTGCTCAGCCAGGCACTGACGGCGCTSGTYTTCATCATGGYGCARAGCKTCTGGCTGGGCTCGATCGCRCTGYTSATCGTKMTSGCSCAGGCGATCATCATCCCGATCCTGCGGCGKGAGCAGCTTCGGCTCGGGCGCCAGAGGCAGATCGTCTCGCGCCAGCTCGCCGGGCGCATCGGCGAGATCGTCGATGCCGGGCCGATGATCCAGGCGCATGGCGCGACGGCCTATGTCCAGTCCGACATCGCCGGGCGGCTCGGGCGTCTCCTCGACATCCGCTACGCGCTCTACAAGCGCAAATTCGCGGTCAAGTTCCTGAACAACCTGCTGGCTCAGGTCACGCCGTTCTTCTTCTACGCGATCGGCGGCTATTTCGCGTTGCAGGGGCGGCTCGACATCGGCCAGCTCGTCGCCGTGATCGCCGCCTATCGCGACCTGCCGCCGCCGATCAAGGAACTGATCGACTGGGATCAGCAGCGCAACGACGTCACCATCAAATACGATCAGGTCATCTCGCAGTTCAACAGCGACGACACGCTGGTGCTCGACGAGGAGAAGGCGGTGGCGCCGCTGCCGGCGACCGGCGAGGTCCAGGTCGAGGCGCTGCAATTGCTCGACAATCGCGGCCAGCCCCTGCTGACGCCGCTCTCCTTCGGCGTGCCACGCCCCGGCATCGTCGCGGTCGTCGGGCCCCATGGCGGCGGCAAGGATGTGCTCGGGCGCATCCTCGGCCGCCAGGCCACCAACTATACTGGCCGCGTCCTGATTGACGGGGAGCCGCTCGCGGCCATGTCGGTCGAGCGTGCGAGCCACATTATCGGCTATGCCGGCGACGAGGCCGAGATCATCGCGGGGTCGATGCGCGACAACATCCTGCTGCCGCTGCAGCGGCACCRCCCGGCCCTGAAGCCGGTGGGTGCGGTCACGCCGGCCGAGCACCGCCACTTCGTCGAGGCGATACGCTCGGGCAATTCGCCCTTTCCCTTCGAGGCGGACTGGACCGATTACGACGGCGCGGGCCTGGGCGACCGGGGCGCGCTCGCCAAGCGGGTGCGTGAGCTCCTCGACGTGCTGGGCTGCACCGAGGACGTCTACAGCCTCGGCCTCGGCGGCAAGGTGATGCCGCCGCTCAGCGAGGAGGGGACGCAGCGCCTGATCGAGGCGCGTCGCGCGGTCGCCCACGAGCTCGCGCGCACCGATCTCGGCGAGCTGATCGAGCCCTTCGTCGCCGATCGCTACAACGCCAATGCGAGCGTGGCGGAAAACCTGATCTTCGGGACGCGGACGACGCCGCGCTTCGACAATGCGACCTTGCTGTTCGAGCCCTACGCCCATGCGATCCTGAAGGCGGAGGCCTTGATCGAGCCGCTGGCGGAGATCGGGGCGCGGATCGTCGCGACCGTGGTCGAAATCTTCGCAGGGCTGCCGCAGGGCCATGCGCTGTTCGAGCGCTATTCCTTCGGGGCCAATTTCGAGCTGGAGCGGCTGGGCGAGCTTTCGGATATCCTGGCGAAGCAGGACATGCGCTCGCCGCTCGATCAGGAGAGCGAGCGCGATCTCGTCGCGCTTGCACTCGGCTATATCGAGCCCAAGCACAGGCTGAACCTGATCGACCAGCGCCTGCAAAGGCGGATTCTGCGGGCCCGCGCCAGCTTCCGCAAGCATCTGCCGGCCAATGCGGTGGACGATGTCGATTTCTATGACCCCGACAAGGTGATGTTCGGCGCCAGCGTGCGCGACAACCTGCTGTTCGGCCGTATCGGCTACGGGGTCGTTGATGCCGAGCGCAAGGTCGCCGATGTGGTTCATCGGGCGCTGTCGCGCGCCGGGCTCGAGGGCGCGCTCTATCGCTTGGGGCTCGACACGGAAAGCGGCATCCGGGGGCGTTATCTGCCGGCGCGGCTGCGCCAGGCGATCCCGCTGATGCAGGCCCTGATCAAGGCGCCGCAGATTGCGGTGCTCGACGTCACCGGGCTTTTGGCGATATCGGACGATCCCGCCGGCATCGTCGCCCGCCTGCGCGGCTATTGCAGCGGCATGACGCTGTTTCTTCTTGTGGGAGATGCTAATCTGGTCGAGGACGTTCCGTTGCGGGTGGTCTTCCACGGCTCGACCGGCTCGGTCGAGGCCGGAGCCTTGCCGGAGGCGGCGAACGATGCCGGCCGGCAGCCGCCTCGCTTCGAGGATGTCCAGCGGATGGAGGTACGGTCATGACGCTCGAAACCGATATCGCCTGCCTGCGTGAACTGCCGCTGTTCCGCGAGCTGCCGCCGTCCCGCCTCAAGCTCGTGGCGTTGATGGGCGAGCGGCTGAGCTTTCCAGCCGGAACGCTGCTCGTCCGCGACCAGGACCGGCCCGACGGGGTCTATGTCATCCTCCGGGGTGAAGTTGAGTTCTCGCAGAAGCGCGAGGACGGCGGCGGCCGCCGCTTCCAGAAGGAGGCGGGCAGCATCATCGGCGACGTCTCGCTGCTGAGCGGCAAGCGCTTCCTCGGCAAGGTCACGGCCGGCTCCGACGTGCTGGCCCTGCGGATCCCGAAGGATCTGTTCTTCGAGCTGCTGCAGACCGTGCCGGAGTTCAGCCTTGCCATCTGCCGGGATCTGGCCGACCGCGTGGCGCGCCTGGCAAACGTCCTGCTGCACGAGGACGAACCGGTTTTATGAAGCAGGCCAGCGTATGAGTTTGCCACAGATCGCCGGCGCCAGGCGGGCAGCCATGGACGCCGGCATGCAGCAAGTATCGTCCTGGAGCCGCGACATCCGCCTGGTTTCCGGGCTGATCCTGCTGGCTTTCGCGACCACGCATTTCATCAATCACGCCGTCGGCATCTTCGGGCTGCAGGCCATGGAGGCGGTGCAGAACTGGCGTTACTGGTTCTGGCACACCTGGCCCGGCACGGTGGCGCTCTACGGTTCTTTCATCGTCCATCCGCTCTTCGCGCTGGTGCGGGTCGCGCAGCGCCGCACCTTCAAGATGCCGGTCCGGGAGATGCTCCAGATCGCGCTCGGCCTCGCGATCCCGCTGCTGCTCGTCGATCACATCATCAGCACGCGGGTGATGGGGGCCTATTTCCAGGTCGACGAGAGCTATCATTCGATGCTGCGGCGGCTGTGGCCGCGCCTGGCCCTGTCGCAGTCCCTCCTGCTTCTGCTGGTCTGGACGCATGGGATGATCGGCATCCATTTCCTGCTGCGCTCGCGGGACAGTTACCGGCACTGGCGCGACGTCTTCCTGCTGGCGGCGATCCTGGTGCCGCTGCTGGCGCTGATCGGCTTCGCGGTCGGTGCGCGCGAGGCGCTGCAGATGGCGCTGCCGCCCGAGCGGATCAGCCAGGCGCAGGAGTCGATGTTCGACTTCAACGTGACCTGGGCGAAGGGGCTGTTCTACGGCCTCGTCGGCTCTTTCGTGCTGTTCGTCGGCGCGCGCGAGATCAGGGTGCGGACCACGCGGCAGATCACGATGCGCTTCGTCGGGCACGGCACGCGGCGATTGGCTCCGGGCCCGACCGTGCTGGAGATGTTCCGCCGTTTCGGCATTCCCCATGCGGCGCTCTGCGGCGGCAGGGCGCGCTGCGCCACCTGCCGCGTCCTGGTGATCGACGGCGCGGACACCCTGCCGCCGCCGACGGCCAACGAGGCCAAGCTGCTGCGGCGAATCTCGGCGCCCGATCGCGTCAGGTTGGCATGCCAGATCCGGCCGCGCGACGATCTCCAGGTCCAGATCCTGCTCGCCTCGCGCCTCAACGCCGCGCCGGGGCGCGGCCTCGAGCCGGACGCGACCATGGGCAAGCGCGACCTGACCGTGGTGGTGGCGGATCTCAGGGCCTTCTCCGCCCTGTCCGAGCGGCAATTGCCGCAGGAGCTCATCGGCCTGCTGAATCGCTTCTTCGACGAGATGGGCCAGGCGATCACCGCCCATGAGGGGCGCATCGACGCCTTCTATGGCGACGGCTTCATGGCGGTTTTCGGCCTGGAGGGCTCGCAGGCCAGGGCCGCGCAAGCGGCGATCGCGGCCGCGGCCGACATCGTGCGCGCCGTCGAGGCGCTCAACCGCGAGTTCGGCGCCGCGCTGCCTTTGCCGCTCAGGATCGGCATCGGCATCCACACCGGCAACGCCATCACCGGCGCGGTCGGGAACGATAATCTCGGCCGGCGCGAGATCACGGTCGGCGAGACGGTGATGATCGCGAGCCAGCTCGAATCGGCGACGCGCCGGGTGCTCGCCGATGTCGTCGTCTCGGAGGACACCATCCGGGCGAGCGGGCGCAGCTATGCCGGCACGACCGCTCTCAAGATCGCGATCAAGGGGCGCGAGAAGCCCCTCATCGCCTATGGCTTCGCCAGCGCGCCCGAGATCGCCAAGCGCAAGCGGGAGAGCGCGGCCGTTGCGGCGGCCCCGTCGGGCGCCACGGCCGGCGGCGAGGTGGCTGCGGTCGCAGAGGCAGGACCGGAAGGGGCTTCCGACGCTGCGCCCCCGAAGCCGCCCGCGCCCTGAGCCTGCCGGCTCGGGCTTTCGCGCCCCCTATCCATGGGTCATGACCGCCTCTATGGTCCGCCCGCCCTCATCCTATCCGAATGAACCATGACGCCAGAACCGCCCGTCGAGGCTTTCCACGACCTGCTGAAGGGCATGGCGGCCCTGTCGGGCAACCGTATCGTCGGCGACATCGCCCGGCTCTACGGCAAGGGCGCGCCGCCCGACCTCTCGATCGCCTGCAACCACAAGCAGATCGCCTCGAAGCAGTGGCTGGTCGAGGCACTGGCCGAGACCTTGCCCAGGCCCGATGGCCCGGTCTGGGTGCTCGGCGCCTGGTATGGCGTGCTCGGCGCGCTGCTGCTCGACGACGACCGGCTCGATATCAGGCAGGTCGTCAGCCTCGACATTGATCCCACCTGCGCGCCGGTGGCCGAGACGCTGAACCATCGCCATGTCGCCACCGGCCGCTTCCGGGCCGTGACCGCCGACATGACGGAGCTGGATTTCGCCGCGCTTTCGCCGGCACCGGGACTCGTCGTCAACACGAGCTGCGAGCATCTCGACGACGTGCCGGGCTGGCTTGCAAGCTTGCCGGCCGGGCTGCCGCTGCTGCTGCAGTCGAACGACTATTATCGGGAGCCCGACCATCGCAGCTGCGTGCCTTCGCTCGACGCCTTTCGCGAGCAGGCGGGATTGGCGGAGATCTGGTTCGCGGGCGCGCGGCCGACGAAGAACTACACCCGCTTCATGCTGATCGGCCGGCGATGAGCCGTTCTGCTCCGCCGCGCATCGCGATCGCGATGAAAGGTTATCCGCGCCTGTCGGAAACCTTCATCGCGCAGGAGCTGCTGGGATTGCAGCAGCGCGACGTCCCCTTCGAGATCTGGTCGCTGCGCCACCCGACCGATGCTGACCGGCATCTGATGCACAAGCAGATCACGGCACCGCTGCGCTATCTGCCGGAATATCTGCATGACGAGTGGGCGCGCGTGGCACGCGGCATTCTCGCCGCGCTGCTGCGGCCGGGGCTGGTGCGGCTGCTGCCGGTCTTCCTGCGCGATCTCGCCCGCGACCGCACGCGCAACCGCTGGCGCCGCTTTGGCCAGGCCTGCGTCATGGCGTGGGAATTGCCCGCCGATATCCGGCATCTGCATGTGCATTATCTGCACACGCCGGCCTCGGTCATCCGCTACGCGGCGATGCTTCGGGGCCTGAGCTGGTCCTTCTCCGCCCATGCCAAGGACATCTGGACGACGCCCGACTGGGAGAAGCGCGAGAAGATCGCTGATGCCGCCTGGGGCGTCACCTGCACGCAGGATGGGCATGGCGAGCTGGAGCGGCTCTCCGATCCGCCGGGCAAGGTCGCATTGGTCTATCACGGGCTCGAGCTCACGCGCTTTCCAGCGCCCATCGCCCGTTCGCTGCGCGACGGAGCGGATGCGGCCGATCCGGTGCGTTTCGTCACGGTCGGGCGCGCCGTCGCCAAGAAAGGCTTCGACGATCTGCTGAACGCGCTGGCACGACTGCCCCGCCTGCTGCAGTGGCGGCTGACCCATATCGGCGGCGGCGAGATGCTGAAGGCGCTCAAGGAACAGGCGCAGGCGCTGGGCCTCGCGGACCGGATCGTCTGGGCGGGGCCGAAGGCGCAGGGCGAGGTGATCGCCGCCTTGCAGGAGGCCGATATCTTCGTGCTGCCTTCCAAACAGGCGGGAGATGGCGACCGCGACGGCCTGCCCAACGTCGTGATGGAGGCGGCGAGCCAGAAGCTGCCGATCGTCGCGACCGATTTCGCTGGCATTCCCGAATTCGTGCGGCCGGGCGTCGAAGGGCTGCTCGTGCCGCCCGGCGATGTCGATGGATTGGCGATGGCGCTGGCCGAGCTCGCCGGCTCGCCGGAGAAGCGCGCGGCGCTGGGCGAGGCCGCCTTCGAACGGTTGACGACATCCTTCTCGGCGGCGGCTGGACTCGATCGGATCGCCGGCATGCTGCGGGCCTCGTCGGGCGAGCGCGCATGAGCGGCACGGTCCTGATCGTCGTCACGCATCTGCTCGGCAGCGGGCATCTGGTGCGGGCGGCGCATCTGGCCCGGGCACTGGTGCGCGGCGGCTTCGCGGTGACGCTCGCCAGCGGCGGCATGACGCTGCGGTCGATGGAGGGGGAGCCCTTCGCTTTCGTGCAATTGCCGCCGGTCAGGACCGAGGGCGTCGATTTCCGCAGCTTGCTCGATGAGGCGGGGCGGCCAGTCGAGGCCGGGCGGATGGCCGCGCGCATCGCCATGCTGGAAGCGCTGGCGACGCGTTTGCTGCCGGACGTTGTCATCACCGAGCATTTCCCCTTCGGCCGCCGGCAACTGGCTGAGGAATTCCTGATTGCGATTGCGGCCGCGAAGGCGGTGAACTCGGCTGCTCTGGTGCTGACCTCGGTGCGGGACGTGCTGGTGACGCCCAAGCCCACGCGCATCGCCGAGGCGCATGAGCGTATCGCAGGGCTGTTCGATGCCGTGCTGGTCCATGGCGAGGACGATTTCCTGCCGCTGGACCGATCCTGGCCGGTCGATGCCGGGCTCAGGGCCAAGCTGCGCTACACGGGCTATCTCGCGGACAAGCCGAAGCCTGCTCCAAGCATCCTTCGAAACGCCATCTCCGGCGAAATGGCTCCTCAGGATGAGGGCTTGGAGGGGAGGGACGAGATCGTCGTCTCCGGCGGCGGCTCGGCCGCCGCGCTGCCGCTATTCGAGCTTGCTCTCGCCGCCGCGCGGTTCGGGCCGGCTGTGCGGCGCT
This sequence comes from Allobosea sp. TAB14, assembly GCF_052113865.1. Lineage (NCBI taxonomy): Bacteria > Pseudomonadati > Pseudomonadota > Alphaproteobacteria > Hyphomicrobiales > Alloboseaceae > Allobosea > Allobosea sp. TAB14. Next base: position 32,642 of record NZ_JBFRDQ010000023.1, read on the forward strand.
GGCGCATTCTCGTCGGGCGCAGCGTGGCGGAGGAGGCGTTCCGGCAGCTTGTGGCCTCGGCACCTGACAATGCTATCGTCGAGCGGGCTCGGCCTGATTTCCCGACTCTGCTCGCCCGCTGTGCCGTCTCGATCAGCCAGGCCGGCTACAACACTGTGCTCGATCTGATCGCGGCGCGGCGGCCGGCCATCGTCGTGCCTTTCGATGCGGGGGCGGAGACGGAGCAGTCTGTCCGGGCCGAGGCGCTGGGACGGGCGGGACTAGCCCTGTGCCTGCGGCTGTCGGGCGCCGAGCCATTGACAGCCGAGGGGCTGGCTCGCGCCGTCGAGACGCAGATCGGGCGCCCCGTTCCGGCCGGCGGGTTTCGGCCCGATGACGGAGGACGCGCCGTCGCGGCGGTGAAACGGCTGCTGCGGGAGCGGCGTTGAGATGTCCGGGACACTGAGCCGGCATGCCCTTTGCGAGGGCTGGGGTGCAGCTTTGCGAATTGCCGCTTCCGGTCTTTCGCTCTAATGAGGGATGATCCGCCTCCCTCCTCGGTCGGCACTGGGTAACCGGCAACTTCCGGTCAAGGCCCTGCGCCCGGAGACACGATGATGACGACGACGACCGCGCCCGGATTGCCCGACATGAAGCTGTCGGTGCGCCAGACCTTCGGGATCGACACGGATCTCGAGGTGCCGGCCTTTTCGGTAGCCGATCCGCATGTGCCGGATTTCGACCCGGATTACCGTTTCGATCGCGACACCACGATCGCGATCCTCGCCGGCTTCGCGCATAACCGCCGCGTCATGATCTCGGGCTATCACGGCACCGGCAAGTCGACCCATATCGAGCAGGTCGCCGCCCGGCTGAACTGGCCCTGCGTGCGCGTCAACCTCGACAGCCATGTCTCGCGCCTCGACCTCGTCGGCAAGGACGCGATCGTGCTGAAGGAAGGCAAGCAGATCACCGAATTCCAGGACGGCATCCTGCCCTGGGCGCTGCAGAACAACATCGCGCTCGTCTTCGACGAGTACGATGCCGGCCGCCCGGACGTGATGTTCGTGATCCAGCGCGTGCTGGAGCAGTCCGGCAAGCTCACCCTGCTCGACCAGAAGCGCGTCATCCGCCCGCATGGGGCGTTCCGGCTGTTCGCCACCGCCAACACGGTCGGCCTCGGCGACACGTCCGGCCTCTATCACGGCACGCAGCAGATCAACCAAGGCCAGATGGACCGCTGGTCGATCGTGACCACGCTGAACTACCTGCCTCATGACAACGAGGTCGCGATCGTTCTGGCGAAGTCGAAGCACTACCAGAAGAGCCCGGAGGGCAAGGACATCGTCAACAAGATGGTCCGCGTCGCCGATCTCACCCGCAACGCCTTCATGAACGGCGATCTCTCGACCGTGATGAGCCCGCGTACCGTCATCACCTGGGCCGAGAACGCGGCGATCTTCGGCGATATCGGCTTCGCCTTTCGCGTCACCTTCCTGAACAAGTGTGACGAGATGGAGCGCACGCTGGTGGCCGAGTTCTTCCAGCGCTCTTTCGGCAAGGAACTGCCGGAGAGCGCGGCGAACGTGGTCCTCAGCTAACGAGAGGATACGAGCCATGGCGCAGTATCAGGGAAGCTGCCACTGCGGGCGGGTCGCCTACGAGGTCGAAGCCGATCTCGGGCAGACGCTCACCTGCAACTGCTCCTACTGCCAGCGCCGTGGCTCGATTCTCGCGTTCTCGCCCGCGAGCTCATTTGCCCTGACCAAGGGCGAGGATGCGCTGACCGAGTACCGCTTCCACACGCAGAAGATCCAGCATCTGTTCTGCGAGACCTGCGGCATCGAATCCTTTGCCAAGGCGAATGGGCCCGACGGCACGCCGATGGTCGCGGTGAATGTGCGCTGCCTCGTCGGCGTCGAGCCGACCGAATTGTCGCCGACGGCCTATGACGGGCGCTCGCGCTAGGGGGAGCGATGGTCGCGATCACGGTCGAGCCCGAGCAGGACGAGACGCGTGCCGCGGTGTTGCGCGGCCTGAGCGCCCATAACCAGTCGAGGGTCGGCCCGCGCAACGGCAAGCCGCTGACGATCAGCCTGCGCGATGCGGATGGCGCGATCCTCGGTGGGCTGGTCGGCGAGCTGAAGTGGGAATGGCTCCATGTCGACCTGTTCTGGATCGACGAAAGCCAGCGCGGTGCGGGACAGGGCGCGGCCATCATGGCCGAGGCCGAGCAGCGGGCGAGGGATTATGGCGCACGTGGCGTCTATCTCTCGACGATGAGCATCCAGGCTCCTGATTTCTACCCCAAGCTGGGCTATCGCGAGTGCGGTCGGATGGAGAACTATCCGGTGGCCGGTCAAACGCTGCATCATTTCACGAAGGCGCTATGAGCATCTCGAACCGCAAGCCCGGAACGCCGAAGGAAGCCCCGGCCGAGCCGCTGAAGCGGGCGATTTCCGGTGCGATGAAGGCCATCGCGCGCAAGCCGGAGATGGAAATCGTCTTCGCCGCCGACAAGCCTTCGCTGGTCGGCGAGCGGGCACGCCTGCCCGAGCCGCCGCGCAAGCTGACGGCCGGCGATGTCGCGGTGTTGCGCGGGCACGCCGATTCGATGGCGTTGCGTCTCGCCTGCCATGATGCTGCAATCCACCGCCGCGCCGCCCCAGAAGGCGATGCGGCGCGCGCCGTCTTCGACGCGGTCGAGCAGGCGCGGGTCGAGTGCATCGGCGCGCGGCGCATGTCCGGCATGGCCGGCAACATCTCCGCGATGCTGGAGGACCGCTATCACCGCGGCGGGCGCTATGAGGAGATCACCGACCGGGCCGATGCGCCGCTCGAGGATGCGGTGGCGCTCATGGTGCGCGAGCGGCTGACGGGGCTGAAGCCGCCCAAGGCGGCCGAAAAGATCGTCGAGCTCTGGCGCGAGCAGATCGAGGCCAAGGCCGGGGACGATCTCGACCGGCTGTCGAAGACCATCGAGGACCAGCGCGGCTTCGCCCGCACGGTGCGCGACATGCTGGCGGCGCTCGACATGGCCGACCAGAGCGCGCAGGGCGACGAATCCGAGGAGGACGAGGACAATCAGGATCAGTCCTCCGAGGATCAGCAGCAGCAGGAAGGCGAGTCCGACCAGGAGAGCGGCTCCGACCGCTCCGAGGTCGAGGTCAGCGAGGACGCGACCGAGGAATTGCAGGAGGGCGCCTCCGAATCATCCGACGCGCCGGCGGGCGACTGGGAGGAGGAGGACGAGAACTCCGAATCCGAGGAAGCCGGCGAGGCGCCACGCCCGCGCGAAGGCAAGAATGACGGCCGCCTGGCGACGGACTACAAGGCCTATACGGTCAAGTTCGACGAGGTCGTCACGGCCGAGGAGCTCTGCGACGCCGAGGAATTGACCCGCCTGCGCGCCTATCTCGACAAGCAGCTCGCGCATCTGCAGGGCGTCGTCGCGAGGCTTGCAAACCGGCTGCAGCGGCGCCTGATGGCGCAGCAGAACCGCTCCTGGCAGTTCGACCTGGAGGAGGGCGCGCTCGATCCGGCCCGCCTGCCGCGCATCATCATCGACCCGTTCCAGCCGCTCTCCTTCCGGCAGGAATCGGATGTGAATTTCCGCGATACGGTCGTCACGCTGCTGATCGACAATTCCGGCTCGATGCGCGGCCGGCCGATCACGGTCGCGGCGACCTGCGCCGACATCCTGGCGCGGACGCTGGAGCGCTGCGGCGTCAAGGTCGAATTGCTCGGCTTCACCACGCGCGCCTGGAAGGGCGGGCTTTCGCGCGAGGCCTGGCTGCAATCGGGCAAGCCGGCCAATCCGGGCCGCCTGAACGATCTCAGGCACATCATCTACAAGGCGGCGGACGCACCCTGGCGGCGTGCGCGCAAGAATCTCGGCCTGATGATGCGCGAGGGGCTGCTCAAGGAGAACATCGACGGCGAGGCGCTGGACTGGGCGCATAAGCGCCTGCTCGGCCGGCCCGAGCAGCGCAAGATCCTGATGGTGATCTCGGACGGCGCGCCGGTCGATGATTCCACGCTCTCGGTCAATGCCGGCAACTATCTGGAGCGGCATCTGCGCCATGTCATCGCCGAGATCGAGACGCGCTCACCGGTCGAGCTGATCGCCATCGGCATCGGCCATGACGTCACGCGCTATTACCGCCGCGCCGTCACCATCGTCGATGCCGAGGAGCTCGGCGGCGTGATGACCGAGAAGCTCGCCGAGCTGTTCGAGGAAGATGGCCCGGCTTCCGGATCCGCTTCCGGCTCGCGCCGCCTGCACTGATGCGCCTCAGCCGTCGCGGCCTGCTGGCAGGGCTGGGTTCGCTCGCGCTGCCACCGGCGGCGCAGGCGATCGAGCAGAATCGCTTTTCCGTCGAGATCGGCGCGCGGCGCATCGCCGCCTTCGAGCCGCGCAGCCCTGAGAAGCGGCGCTTCGGCGCCTTGCAGTTTCGCGGCGGGCTCGTGCTGTCCTGCAGCCATCCGCGCTTCGGCGGGTTCTCCGGGCTGTGGCGTTCCGTCGATGGGCGCGAACTCGTTTCGGTCAGTGATCGCGGCTATTGGCTGACGGCGAAGGTCGCCTCGGACGCTGGGCGGCTGGTCGGGCTGGGGAGCGCCGAGATGGCACCCATTCTCGGCGCCTCGGGGCGGCCGCTGGCGCGCACGCGCTCCTTCGATACGGAGAGCCTCGCGATTGCCGATGGCGTCGCTTATGTCGGCGTCGAGCGCACGCATGAGGTGCTGCGCTTCGACTGGGCCGGGGAGGGCGTCGAGGCGCGGGCGCGCTCGCTGCCGGTGCCGCCCGAGGTCAAGCGCCTGCCGAGCAACCGCAGCCTGGAGGCGGTCGGCGTGGTGCCGGCGGGGCCGCTTGCCGGCACCGTGGTCGCGATCGCCGAGCGCTCTGGCCGTGAGAACGAGCCGACGCTGGGGGTGATCCTGAGCCCCGGCCGGCCGGGGCTGTTCAAGGTCGTGCGCCATGACGGCTACGACATCACCGATCTCGCCTTCCTGCCCTCCGGCGACATGCTGGTGCTGGAGCGCTGGTACAGGCCGTGGCGTGGCGTCGGCATGCGGATCCGGCGAATCGCCGGGCGAGACCTCAAGCCCGGCGCGCTGCTCGACGGGCCCTACCTGATCGAGGCCGATCTCGGTTTCGAGATCGACAATATGGAAGGGCTCTCTGTCCATCTGGATCAGGGGCGGACGATYCTSACCCTGATCTCGGACGATAATTTCTCGATCCTGCAGCGCACGCTGCTGCTGGAATTCGAGTTGGTCGCATAGTGGGCGTCATGGTCGGGCTTGACCCGACCATCTCTTGCCGAATGAAGTTCCGATGCCTTCTCGTCCCGAGATTCTCGGGTCTGCGCTACGTTTCGCCCGAGAATGACGCCTCATTCGCCAACGAAAAAAGCGGCCTTGCGGCCGCTTCGTTCAAACCCGAGATGAAAACCCGCTCAATTGGCAGCGAGCTTCTTCTCGAGGTCGCGCTTCAGGCCGAGAGCGCCGACCGAGAGGTCGTCGGCCGCAGCCTTGAGCAGGAAGGCGTCGAGGCCGCCGCGATGCTCGACCGAACGCAGGGCGTTGGCCGAGATGCGCAGGCGCACCGAACGGCCGAGCGCGTCCGACTGCAGCGTCACATTGACGAGGTTCGGGCGGAAGACGGTCTTCGTCTTGCGGTTCGAGTGGCTGACGAGGTGGCCGCTCTGGGTGGCTTTCCCGGTCAGTTCGCAACGGCGGGCCATGGCAATCGTTCCTT
>NZ_JBFRDQ010000024.1:0-31770 GCF_052113865.1 Allobosea sp. TAB14
CCCGCATCGACCATCTCGACCTCACCATCGTCTGCGAGGCGCCGAAGATCGGCCCACATCGCGACGCGATCCGCGCAGCGATCGCAGCCGCCGCCGGCGTCACGGCCGGCAAGGTCGCGATCAAGGCGACGACCTCCGAGCGCATGGGCTTCACCGGCCGGCGCGAAGGCCTCGCCGCGCTGGCCACAGCAACGATCCGGCTGCCCGAGGAGGAGTGAGGCCATGTTCGATCCCGACATCCGCGCGCTTGCAGCCGAACTGCTCGACATGAGCAAGGAGCGCGGCTTCACGGTCGCCACGATCGAATCCTGCACCGGCGGCCTCGTCTGCGGGGCGCTGACGGCGATCGCCGGCTCGTCCGCGATGGTACTGGGCGGGCTGATCACCTATGCGAACGAGGCCAAGGCGGCTCTCGCCGGCGTTCCCGAGCCCCTGCTGAAACAGCACGGCGCCGTCAGCGAACCCGTCGCCCGTGCCATGGCGGAAGGTGGCCGCAAGCGCCTCGATGCCACCTTCGCGGTTTCGATCACCGGCGTTGCCGGCCCCGGCGGCGGCAGCGTCGAGAAGCCGGTCGGGCTCGTCCATTTCGCCTGCGCCGGCCCTTCCGGCACGCGCCATCGCGAACGCCGCTTCGGCGAGAAATCGCGCGACGAGATCCGCCGCCTCAGCGTGCTGGAAGCGCTTGATCTGCTGCGCGAGACGGCGCTGACCGGGCCGTAGAGACTTACTTTCGCGCGTTCGCTTCGACGCTCGGCAAGCTCTATGTTCCGAGCGCTGCAGCCCCGCCGCGTCCATAGACCTGATCGGCCCGGCGCTCGAAGGCTTCCGAGAACTTGCGGAAGGCCTTGTCGAACATGGCGCCCATCAGCAGGCCGAGCATGCGGCTGGCGAATTCGTAGGAAATGAAGAAGCCGACCTCGCAGCCGCTCTCGTTCGGCCTGAAGGTCCAGCGATTCTCCAGATGCCGGAACGGCCCGTCGACATATTCGACCAGGATCTTCAAGTTTGCCGGATCGAGCGTGACGCGGCTGGTGAAGGTCTCGCGGATCGCCCTGTAGCCGACCGTCATATCGGCCAACAGCACCTCGCCCCCGCCTTCGCGCGGCGTGCGGCGGCGCACCACCAGCCCCTCGCAGAGCGGCAGGAATTGCGGGTATTTCTCGATATCCGCCACGAGCGCGAACATCTGCTCGGGCGAGTGTTTCACCCGGCGGGTGCTGTTGAACATCGGCATGGGGAACGGCGCCGTCAGCCGCCGAGCTTTGCCGCGCGATTCGCGCGCAGCCGGGCGAAATCCTCGCCGGCATGGTGCGAGGAGCGGGTCAGCGGCGTCGAGGACACCATCAGGAAGCCCTTGGCGTAGGCGATGGTCTCGAAGCTCTTGAACTCGTCCGGCGTGACGAAGCGGATCACCGCATGGTGCTTGCGCGAGGGCGCGAGGTACTGGCCGATGGTCATGAAGTCGACCTCGGCCGAGCGCAGATCGTCCATGAGCTGGAGAACCTCGTTCCGCTCCTCGCCGAGCCCGACCATGATGCCGGACTTGGTGAAGATCGTAGGGTCGAGCTCCTTCACCTGCTGCAGCAGCCGCAGCGAATGGAAATAGCGCGCGCCCGGCCGCACCTTCAGATACTTGCCCGGCACGGTCTCGAGATTGTGGTTGAAGACGTCGGGCTTGGCCGCGACGACCACTTCGAGCGCGCCCGGCTTGCGCAGGAAGTCCGGCGTCAGGATCTCGATGGTGGTGCCGGGCGAAGCCTTGCGAATGGCGCGGATCACGTTGGCGAAATGCTCGGCGCCGCCATCCTTGAGGTCGTCGCGGTCGACCGAGGTGATGACGACATGCTCGAGCCCGAGCTTGGCGACGGCATCCGCGACCTTGCGCGGCTCCTCCAGATCGAGCGGCAGCGGCACACCGGTCTTCACGTTGCAGAAGGCGCAGGCCCGCGTGCAGGTGTCGCCCATGATCATGAAGGTGGCGTGCTTCTTCTCCCAGCACTCGCCGATATTCGGGCAGCCGGCCTCCTCGCAGACCGTGACCAGCTTCTCGGCCTTCACGATCTTCTGCGTCTCGGCCCATTTCGGCGAGCCTGGCGCCTTGACGCGGATCCAGTCCGGCTTGCGCAGGACCGGGTTTTCCGGCCGCTTCTGCTTCTCGGGGTGGCGCAACTCCGCTGCGGGCTGGCGAGCTTCCGCCTTCGGATTGCCGGCATTGGGTCGCGGATCGCGGTTCAGAAGGTCGAGAACAAGCGCCATAACGGGGTCCGGGCTTCAAAAGCAGGAGCCGGCAAGGCCGGCTCCCTCTTAGCTAATCCCCAAAGCGCGCTCCCGCAACTGCCCGACGGGCGAGCGCTCCTCAGCGGCGCCCGCGCGCCGCGTTCCAGATCACGATGATGACGATGGCGCCGGCCACCGCAGCCGTCAGCGTCCGCCAGAAGCCGAAGACCGGAACCTCCAGCAATTCGGCGATCTTGGCGCCGACGAAGGAGCCRGCGACGCCGACCAGCATGTTGGTGAAGAGACCGTGATCGGATGAGGTCAGGCGCTCGGCGATCCAGCCGGCGATGAGACCGATCAGCAGCGTCATGAAGAAACCGTAGCCCGGCTGGGCCATGGTGGCGGCAAAGCTTTCCATCGCGGATATCCCCCTAGCCATGCGCGAAGGCGCGCGCCGATAACCGTAAGCCCTGCGCGAAAGTTCCTGAAGACGAAATCCAAACTTACGCGATGAAGCGTGCCAGCAGGATGACGAGGATGGCACCCAGCACCGCCATGCCGGCATCGTCGAGGAAACCGTAGCCCGTATTCAATCGCCAGCCGGTCAGGCGCACGATGCCCTGCCCCACCAGCATGCCGAGCACGCCGACGACGGCATGGCGGATCAGCCCGCCTCCACCGACCACGAGGCTCGCGGCGAAGCCGATGACGGTGCCGGACGCCACTGTCGGGACGATGACGCTCCAGTCGAGCGGCAGCGTCCGGCGCGGCGGCAGGATCTCGATATCCTCGTCGCGGACGACGCGGTCGGGCTTCGGCGATTTGCGGGTGCGTGGCGGCATGGGCGCAATATGGAGCGCGGACGGGCGGCCGCCAAGTCGATGCGGGCGAGCGTCGCTGCCGATCAGCGGACCATCGCTGCGAGCGCGGAAACCGACGTCGCCGCAAGTGCGCCACCGAAATTATGCCCGCCCCCGACGATCTGCGCTCTCGCGGGCAGCCCCCTCGCCTGCACCTTCGCGACATAGTCCGCCGCCAGTTCCGGGCGGGTGTTGTCGTCCGCCTGTCCGGTGACAGTGACGATCGGCGTCCCTGCGGGAATGCCGGACACGTAGTCCACCGGCGACTGAGCCGCTCCTGGCCGCCGGCCTCGGCTGGCATACCAGGCCGGGACGTCGCAAGGGCAGGACACCAGCACGAGGCCGTTGATCAGGCCGGGATGGCTTCCGGCCACAACACCGATCGTGCCGGCGCCGCCCGAATGCCCGAGAGCCACCACGCTGCGGGCGTTGTAGATGCGCTTCAGCTCCTGGATCGCCCCGGCGACAGCGCTGTTGTTGCCGGATTGGAACGTATCCCGACGGCCATTATCGGAGCCGTCGCTGCGACGGCCGGCGCGGTCGTAATAGCCGGGCCGCAGCAGGGCGACGGCCACCACATTCTTGCGGCCGGCCGCGAACCGCCTCGCATGGCCGTACATGTAGTCGGCCGGCCCTCCGGCCGAAACGTCCCCATGGACGAAGATGGCGAGGACGGGGCGCGTCCCGCCGCCGGGTGCCGCGCCGAACGCTTCATAGGCCAGGCCGTTGGCGCATGTATCGCCGTCACAGGCCAAGGCTCCCGCGCCGCCGAACAGGACAGCCGCGAGAACGGTCAGCAGCCTTGCACCCGCACGCTTCATGGCACGCCCCCGCCGCCATATCGCCCATGGAGAGCCAATTCCAGGCTCTCCGCCGTGACTGCGCAGCTCAGGCGTTCAACACCTTGCCGTAAGCATCGAGCACGCTTTCCTTCATCACCTCCGACAGGGTCGGATGCGGGAAGATGGTGTGCATCAGCTCTTCCTCGGTCGTCTCGAGGTTCATCGCGACGACGAAGCCCTGGATCAGCTCGGTCACTTCCGGGCCGACCAGATGGGCGCCGAGCAGCTTGCCGGTCTTGGCGTCGAAGATCGTCTTCGCCAGCCCCGAATCCTCGCCGAGCGCCACGGCCTTGCCGTTGGCGACGAAGTTGAAGCGGCCGACTTTGAGCTCGTAGCCGGCAGCCTTGGCCTTCGCCTCGGTCAGGCCGACGCTGGCGATCTGCGGGTGGCAATAGGTGCAGCCCGGGATCATCGACTTGTCCATCGGGTGCGGATGCAGCCCCTTGATCGCCTCGACGCAGATCACCGCCTCATGCTCGGCCTTGTGCGCCAGCATCGGCGGGCCGGCGACGTCACCGATGGCGTAGACGCCCTTGACGTTGGTCCGGCAGAGATCGTCGATGACGATGCAGCCGCGATCGGTTTTCACGCAGAGCGCCTCCAGCCCGATATTCTCGATATTGCCGACGACACCGACAGCCGAGATCATCCGGTCCGCCGTGATCGTCTGCTTGCCGCCCTTCTCGTCCTCGATATGGGCGGTGACGGAGTCCGCTGATTTCTCGACCTTCGTCACCTTGGCGCTGGTGATGATCTTCATGCCCTGCTTCTCGAAGGCYTTGCGSGCGAAGGCGCCGATCTCGGCATCCTCGACCGGCACGACCTGCGGCAGCACCTCGACCACCGTCACATCGACACCCATCGTCCGGTAGAACGACGCGAATTCGATGCCGATCGCGCCSGAGCCCATCACSAGCAGCGATTTCGGCATCTTSKSCGGRACCATCGMCTCGAAATAGGTCCAGATCAGCTTGCCRTCCGGCTCGAGRCCGGGMAGMGCGCGCGGSCGKGCGCCSGTCGCGACGATGATGTGGTCGGCGGTRTAGGTGCCCTCGCCCTTGGCGCCCTTCGGCACCGGCCCTTGCGGCTGCATCGCCGGCTTCTTGGTCGGCGCGACGGCGATCGTGCCGGGCTTGGTCAGCTTGGCCTCGCCCCAGATCACGTCGACCTTGTTCTTCTTCATCAGGAACTGGACGCCGTTGTTCATCCTGACCGCGATGCCGCGCGAGCGCTTCACGACGGCATCGAGATCGGCCTTGAASGAGCCYTCSAGCGTSAGCCCRTARTCYTTGGCATGCTGGCCGTAATGCAGRATCTCGGCCGAGCGCAGCARSGCCTTGGTCGGGATGCAGCCCCAGTTCGAGCAGATGCCGGCGAGATGCTCACGCTCGACGATCGCGGTCCTGAAGCCGAGCTGGGCGGCGCGGATGGCGGCGATATAGCCGCCAGGGCCGGAGCCGATGACGATGATGTCGTAGTCAGCCATGGTCTCTCTCCCGCCGCCTCAGACCAGCATCGCCATGGGCTTCTCGATATAGCCCTTGAACGCCGCGAGAAGCTCGGCGCCAAGCGCGCCGTCGACGGCGCGGTGGTCGGTCGAGAGCGTCACCGACATCACCGTCGCGACAGACGGCTGGCCACCCTTGACGATGACGCGCTGCTCGCCGGCGCCAACCGCCAGGATCGTCGCATGCGGCGGATTGACGATCGCCGCGAAGTCCTTGACCCCGAACATGCCGAGGTTCGAGACCGCCGTCGTGCCGCCCTGATACTCTTCGGGCTTCAGCTTGCGGGCCTTGGCGCGGGCCGCCATGTCCTTCATCTCGTTGGAGATCTGCGACAGCGTCTTGTGGCAGGCATCGCGGATGATCGGCGTGATCAGGCCGCCCGGGATCGAGACGGCAACGCCGACATCGGCATGCTTGTGCTTGAGCATCGCGTTCTCGGTCCAGGACACGTTTGCGTCCGGAACGGCCTTGAGCGCCAGCGCCAGCGCCTTGATGACCATGTCGTTGACCGAGAGCTTGTAGGCGGGCTTGCCATCCTTCTCCGGCGCGGCCGCATTGAGCTCCGCGCGCAGCTTGAGCAGCGCGTCGAGTTCGCAATCGACGGTGACGTAGAAATGCGGGACGGTCTGCTTGGCCTCGAGCAGGCGGCGCGCGATCGTCTTGCGCATGCCGTCATGCGGGATTTCTTCATAGGAATCCGGCGCGAACAGCTTCTTGACCGCCTCGTCCGAGGGGCCGGCCGCGAGCGGCGCAGCGGCGGGCTTGGCCGTGGGAGCAGCGGCAGGCGCAGCCGCCGGAGCAGCCTTGGCACCGCCGCCCTTCTTGGCGGCCTCGACATCCTTCTCGACGATGCGGCCATGCGGACCGGAGCCGGCGATGGCGGAGAGGTCGAGCCCGGCCTCCTTGGCGAGACGCCGCGCCAGCGGCGAGGCAAAGGAACGGCTGCCGTCAGCCTTCGCCGGAGCAGTCGCAACCGGTGCTTCAGCCGCCTTGGCAGGCGCAGCGGCGGCCGGAGCGACTTCGGCTTTCGCAGGCTCGGCCTTGGGAGCTTCCGCCTTCGGCGCAGCGCCGGCCGCCGGTGCGGAGACGCTCTTGGCGTCCTCGCCCTCGCCGGCGATCACGCCGATCACCTCGTTGACGGCGACATCGGCCGTGCCTTCCGGCACCACGATCTTGGCGAGGATGCCCTCATCGACCGCCTCGACCTCCATCGTGGCCTTRTCGGTCTCGATCTCGGCGATGAYGTCGCCGGMCTTGAYGGTGTCGCCTTCCTTCTTCAGCCATTTGGCGAGATTGCCCTTCTCCATCGTCGGAGAGAGCGCGGGCATCAGGATGTTGGTCGGCATCGGTCAGCCCTTCTCAGCGATAGCAGACGGCCTTGGCCGCCGCGACGACCTCGCCGATATTCGGCAAAGCGAGCTTCTCGAGGTTCGCCGCATAAGGCATCGGCACGTCCTTGCCGGTGACGCGGGCGACGGGGGCGTCGAGATAGTCGAACGCCGCCTCCATGATCTTCATGCCGATCTCGGCGGTGACGCCGGACTGCGGGAAGCCCTCCTCCACCGCGACGCAGCGATTGGTCTTCTGCACGGAGGCAACGACCGTCTCGATATCCATCGGGCGGATCGTGCGGAGGTCGATGACCTCGGCCTCGATGCCGTCCTTGGCCAGCGCCTCGGCGGCGCCGAGCGCATAGGTCATGCCGATGCCGAAGGAGACGATGGTCACGTCGGTGCCCGGCCGCACCACCTTGGCCTTGCCGATCGGGATCAGGAAATCATCGCCCTTCGGCACGTCGAAGGACTTGCCGTACATGATCTCGTTTTCGAGGAAGATCACCGGGTTCGGGTCGCGGATCGCGCTCTTGAGCAGCCCCTTCGCGTCGGAGGCGCTGTAGGGCATCACCACCTTGAGGCCCGGCACGTTGGAGTACCACGCCGCATAGTCGTGGCTGTGTTGGGCACCGACGCGGGCGGCCGCGCCGTTGGGGCCGCGGAACACGATCGGGCAGCCCATCTGTCCGCCGGACATGTAGAGCGTCTTGGCCGCGGAGTTGATGATCTGGTCGATCGCCTGCATGGCGAAGTTGAAGGTCATGAACTCGACGATGGGCCTGAGGCCCGAGAGCGCCGCGCCGACGCCGATGCCGGCGAAGCCATGCTCGGTGATCGGGGTGTCGATGACGCGCTTGGCGCCGAACTCCTGCAGCAACCCTTGAGTGACCTTGTAGGCGCCCTGATACTCCGCGACCTCCTCGCCCATGACGAAGACGTCGCCGTCGCGGCGCATCTCCTCTGCCATCGCGTCACGCAGCGCCTCGCGGACCGTCTGGCTGACGATCTCGGCGCCGGCCGGGAATTCGGACGAAGCGTCATAGGCCTTCGCCTGGGCCGGCACGCTCTCGGGCTTGCTGGCAGCGGGAGCGTCTTCCGCCTTGGCCTCGGGCTTCGGCTCTTCCTTGGCCTCGGCCGGCTTCTCGGCCGCCGCCTTGCCGGCTCCGCTCGCCGCGGCGCTGACATCCTCGCCATCGGCGGCGATCACGCCGATCCGCGTGTTGACCGCGACATTCTCGCTGCCGTCCGGCACCAGGATCTTGGCGAGGATGCCCTCGTCGACCGCCTCGACCTCCATGGTCGCCTTGTCGGTCTCAATCTCGGCGATGATGTCGCCGGACTTGACCTGATCGCCCTCTTTTTTCAGCCATTTGGCCAGTTTTCCTTCCTCCATGGTGGGAGAAAGGGCAGGCATGAGAATGTCGATCGGCATGAACGCACCCGGATTCTAGACGCGGGGAAAGGCGAGAGGCGGCAGCGGCGCGGGCGTCAGCCCTGCGCCGGCTCCAGCAGGATGTCGGTGTAAAGTTCCGAGACGTCGGGCTCGGGGTCATGCGTCGCGAATTCGGCGGCGTCGTTGACGATCTCGCGCACCTTGGCGTCGATCGCCTTCAGCTCGTCCTCGCCGACCTTGAACTCGCGGACCAGCCGCGCGCGGACCTGCTCGATCGGATCATGCTCCTCGCGCATCCGCTGGACCTCGTCCTTGGAGCGATACTTCGCCGGGTCCGACATCGAGTGGCCGCGATAGCGGTAGGTCTGCATCTCCAGGATGTAGGGGCCCTTGCCGGAGCGCGCATGGTCGATCGCGCGCTGGCCGGCCTCGCGAACGGCCCGGACATCCATGCCGTCGACCTGCTCGCCCGGAATGTTGAAGGAGACGCCGCGGCGCGAGAAATCGGTCTGGGCCGAAGCGCGGCTCACCGCGGTGCCCATGGCGTAGCGGTTGTTCTCGATGATGAACACGACCGGCAGCTTCCAGAGCTCGGCCATGTTGAAGCTCTCGTAGACCTGGCCCTGATTGGCGGCACCGTCGCCGAAATAGGTCATCGAGACGGTGTTGTCGCCGCGATACCAGTCGGCGAAGGCGAGGCCCGTTCCGAGCGATACCTGCGCGCCGACGATGCCGTGGCCGCCATAGAAGTTCTTCTCGCGGCTGAACATGTGCATCGAGCCGCCCTTGCCGCGCGAATAGCCGCCGCGCCGACCGGTGAGCTCAGCCATCACGCCGCGCGATTCCATGCCGCAGGCCAGCATGTGGCCGTGGTCGCGATAGCCGGTGATGACCTGGTCGCCATCCTTSGAGGCCATCTGCATGCCGATGACGACGGCTTCCTGGCCGATATAGAGGTGGCAGAAGCCGCCGATCAGGCCCATGCCGTACATCTGGCCGGCCTTCTCCTCGAAGCGCCGGATCAGCAGCATCTCGCGATAGGCGTGGAGGTCTTCRTCCTTGGTGAAGGGAGTGACGTTGCTGGCAGCCGGGGCGGACTGCCCCGCTCCCTCCTTGGCCGAACGTGCCTTTGCCGGCTTGGCGGCGGCTTTCGATGGGGCGGGAGCTTTCGGTTTACGCGCAGCAACAGCCATAGACGATCCTCCAAGGGCCTTCGACCTTTGTTGTAGAGGATCGAAAAAACCTTGGCGAGGACGCTATCTCGCACTGCACCATCATCTAAGTCTTTGAAATATAATGATACTGCAGGCGTAACTGGATTCAAGTTAATTGATACGTCTGAGACTAACAGCCGGCTCGCTAACGCCCCATGATCACGACGTCGTTCTTGTGGGTCCGGGCAAGCATGGCACGCGCCGACTCGTCGAGCAGATCGCGATCGACATTGTCGTCGCGCACGAGGGCGAGGCGCTGCTCCCAGGATTTGCGCTCCAGGGTGAGCGTCGCCAGCTCCGCTTCCAGTTCGCGCAGCGATTCCCGAACGGCGCCGCGCGCCTCGAGGCCGCGCGCGCCGTGCTGGGCGTGGAACAAGAAATAGCTGACCGTCAGCGCCGACACCGCATAGAGCGCGAGCGTCACGAAGACAGATCTGAGACCGCGACGAATGACCATAGCTGATGAGGCTAGGATGGCGTGGTTTCCGGGCGGTTAACGCACGGGGCCGGAGGGTTACGCCAGGAAGGGGACAGGCGGCATGGATGTGCATTGGACATGTTGACCCGCGCCCTTCACCTCCGTATGTCAGCGGGCCTGTGAGGGCGGGTAGCTCAGTGGTAGAGCACGTGACTTTTAATCATGTGGTCGTGGGTTCGATCCCCACCCCGCTCACCACCACCCGGAATCGGGCCACGGCCTGAGCCGGCCCCATCGCCGGACGCTTCCGCCCCCATCGGCGCCTTCGCGCACCCAAGCCCGCCCCGGAGGAATGCCGTGCCCAAGCTGTGCAAATTCACCTCGCCGCGCGACGGCAAGCCCGTCTATGTCAATCCCGAGCAGGTCGTCGTGGTCTACACCCACAAGGGCGAACCGGCGGACACCATCATCGGGTTCGGCAAGGATTTCATGCTCGGCGTGCGGGAGAGCCTCGAGGAAACCGTCCGCATTCTCGAACAGGCGACGGCTTCCAAAAGCCAAAACTGAACGCGGCGGCCCGAAGCCGGGACGCGGCTTTCGGAAAGCCCGATTCGATACGATCAGGTAGATAGATCGCCGTGATCGCGCCCGACGGGACGCTCGGCGATCTAGCGGCTCATATCCGCCAGCGCTTCTCGCATGGCGAGGCTGCGAATCCCGAACAGGCCTTGGTAAGGCAAGGCCAGATCGACGATGACGAACATCACGCTCGCGACGGAGACCACCCCGATCGCGAGGACGATGCCGCTGACTCGACGGCGCGGCACCTGCAGCCCGAAGCTCAGGAACACCAACGCAAGCCAGAAGCTGATGATACCGAGGAACAGCCCGCTTTGCGGGCCGTTCGTATCCTCGATCACGGCCCAGCGGCTTTCCTGAACTCTGGCGTAGTCGGCCCGGCAGCGTTGCAAAACCGGGGATAGATCAGGCGCCGGAGCGGTCGTGTCGATGGCCAGTCCGACCTCGTTGAGCATGCCGGCCAGAACCGCATCTTCGCCGCGAACCGACATGCGGCGGGTATCCGGCATGCCGGCAACCGAAGGAGCGGGCTCCGCAGGCCAGGTACTGGCGATCACGGCGGCGACGTAGCGGCTCAGGATCTGCCGGGTCGGAGCGAGGCTCGGCCCCAGATTGCGCAGGCATTGGTCGAGCCGCGCCAGCTCGGCCGCGTAGAGCGAGCGGTTCCTGTTGGCGGAATCGAAGGCGGAGCGCGCGGTCGAGAGCTGCAGGCTCAGCACCAGCGCGGCGAAGGTCACGAGCAGGCCGGTCACCAGCCGGACCGCTTCCATGTTCTCCTTCGACAGATGCTCCTCCGGCAGCCACATGCGCAGGGCGATGCCGGCCAGAGCGCTCAGGCCGAACAAGGTCAGAAAACCGAAGCCTGAGAGGATTTCCATGGCGTCGCCGCGGGAAGGCCGATCGAGCCCGGCCATGCTCTCACAGCGCTGCGACCGATGCGAGCCCCTGCGTCACACGCGAACAGCCGCTCAGCCGAGCCGGCGCGTCACGCCGCCCTTTATCGGCCTCCGACTGTGAGGCGGTGGCGGCGCCTCCGGCAGGAGATAGGCGCCTCCGCCCACTCCGAGAGCCGGCCAGCCGGGATCGACATAGGCGTCGAGTTCCCAGCAGCGCAGCCGCAGACGCTCGTCTTCCGTGGTTGCATCGGAACAGCGCGTGAATTGCGAGCGCTGCCAGAAGGCGGTCGCTGGCTGCGGCGCCTGCGCGAGGCCGACCAGCAGAACCGTGGCCAGAAGCCTGTTCATCGCGGCGCTCCCTGCCCCTGTGACTGCGACCAATCGACCATCAATGCCCGCGGGGCTCTTGCGGAAAGCTTAACCGGGCGGGAACAGGGCGCGCCGTCGCGGGTATCTCCTATGCAGGGCTCAAGGCAGGAGGTTCCGATGCGAGCCAAGGTTCGGCGCGGCGACAGCACTGGCGAGGCAACCCGTCCGGTCTTCAGGATCGAGACCGTCGAGGACTACGGACTGGCCAGGCATCGCATCGAAAGCCTCAAGGACTCGACACGCGGCGACGATGAGGAGCAAGAATTGCAGGCTCTCATCGATGCCGTCGAACGCTGGGATGCCGACCATGCCGCCCAGCCGGGCCGACACAGGAGGTAGATACCGTGAAAACGCCGATCATGGTCCATACCGAGGAAGACTATGACCGGGCGCAGCAGCGCGTCGAGGAACTGAACGCCCTGCCCGACGGCCCCGAAAAGGACAAGGAACTGCAAGCGATCGCCGAAGCGATGCTCGCCTTCGAGCTTCGTCGCGACGACGCCGACGACTGATCCCCGCGGCATCGAGCCTAGCAACGTTCAGGAATCGTTGCTGGCGTTGAGCTCCTCCGGGCGAAGTCCTTCATCCGGATGAGTTCTGGTGGCGGGCTCCTGCGCCTCCAGCCACCGCGCCACGATCTCCGCCACCATCTCTTCACGCGTATGCCCAGGCCGATGCGCCGCGATGTGGCGGTCGAGCGCTGCGGTTTCGGCCTCGGCCAGCAGGACAGTCAACGCAATCGGCATGATTTATCTCCACGTCTCCGGGAACAGCACCGGCTTCCAGACGTTGTAGCAAGCGCAGCATCCGATCACGACATCGCGATGCAAGCAAGTCGGCAAACCGAACGAGCAGGGAATTTCAAGCTGCTTTCGGTGACGCGATTATTTGCGCGCCTCTGCCATGGTTTGTCTCGACAGAAGACGAACAAAAACTTGTTTCATCTGTTGGTTGCATGAACGGCCTGCGACTTGGGCTGATAAAGGAGGAAAAAATGCTCACGCATAAACTCGCCATGACCTCTATCGGATTCGCCATGCTGACCGCGACGGCGCTCGCGCAGACGAGCGCTCCGACGCCGCCCTCGTCCTCGACGAGCCCGGCTCCCGCGGCTCAGCCTGCCAAGCCGCCGGCAAACAATCTCGCCGGCCAGGGCAAATGGCGTACCAGCAAGCTGATCGGCGTCGATATCTACGGCCCCGACGACAAGAAGGTCGGTGACGTGACCGAAGTGATCGTCGACAAGACCGGCAAGATCGAGATGGTCACGGTCGGCGTCGGCGGCTTCCTCGGCATCGGCGCGAAGGACGTCGCCATTCCTTTCGAGCAGGTGACCTGGAGCGATCAGCCGATCGCCCCACCCGCTCCGGCCCCTGCCCCGGCGGGCGGTGCTGCCGGTAGCACGGGCGGCGGCATGAGCGCGGCTCCGCCGGCAGCCTCGGCTCCGAAGGCGCCAGCCATGTATCCGGATCATGGCAAGATCACCATGACCAAGGACCAGCTCAATGCAGCCCCGGCCGTGACCTATTCCGGCAGCTGACACGTTCGATCCGAACCGCCCCGGCAACGGGGCGGTTTCGTTTGTGCCAGCGTCATGGATCCGGACCCGCTCCTGCGGCGAGCGTGCGGAGCAAGGGCGGAACGGCTTCGGGCAGCTCGTCCGCGATCAGCCCGAAGCCCAGCGCTTCGCCGGCCTTCCCATGCAGCCAGACCGCCATGCAGGCCGCTTCAAAGGCCGGCACGCCCTGCGCGACCAGCCCCGTGACCATCCCGGCCAGGACGTCGCCGGAACCGGCGGTCGCCAGCGCCGGCGAGCCGGTCGCATTGATCGCCGCACGCCCGTCCGGGCATGCGATCACCGTGTCGGCTCCCTTGTAGACGACGATCGCCCCGCTGAAGGCAGCGGCCTTGCGGGCGCGCTCCAGCTTGGAAGAGTCCCGGTCGATCGCCGGCTCCCGGCCGAAAAGCCGCCGGAACTCGCCCTCATGCGGTGTCATCACGCAAGTGGCGTTCCGCTGTCCCAGCCTCGACAGGGCTTCCGCATTCTCCGCCAGAATCGTCAGCGCATCGGCATCGAGCACCAGCGGCTTGCTGCTATGGACAAGCGCCGCAACCAGCTGGCGAGCTCGCGCATCGAGCCCAAGCGCCGGGCCTGCCAGCACGACGGACAAGCGCCGATCCTCCAGGAGAGGCGCAAGACCCGTTTCGTCCGCGAGGGAGCGCTGCATCAGCGCGTCCGGCCCCCGCGTCGCATGCGCCGCCAGGGCCGCGGGAGCGCAGAGGATGGTCGCGAGCCCGGCGCCGATCCGTAGGGCCGCCCGCGCGCCGAGCCGCGGCGCCCCGACGCCGGCGATCCCTCCCGCGAGTACGGCAACGGCGCCGCGCTCGAATTTATGCGTGAAGCTGCCATGGCGCGGCAGATGGCAGCTCCAGAGAGCGGGACCGTTGGCGAAGGCCGTAGGAGCGGTCGCCTCGAGGGCCGCTTCGGCCGGAATGCCGATATCCGCCAGCGTCACCTGTCCGCAGAGATCGCGGCCGGGCTGGAGCAGGTGACCGGGCTTGAGCCGGAAGAAGGTCACCGTTTCCGCGGCACGAACGACCGGCCCCTCGGCCTGCCCGGTATCGCCCGAAAGCCCGCTGGGAACATCGACCGCGACCAGCGGCCGGCCAGAGGCGTTCATCGTCGCGACCAGCTGCGCGGCCTCGCCGGCAAGCGGCCGGCTCAAACCCGCTCCGAACAGGGCATCGACGAGGATGTCCGCGTCGTTCGGCACGGCCACGCCCGGCGGCAGGATCGGGCCGCCCCAGCGTTCCGCGGCGATGGCGGCATCGCCCCGCAGCGCATGCACGTCGCCCAGCAGAGCGACCGTCACCTGAAACCCTCTTTCGCGCAGGAGCCTCGCAGCAACGAAGCCGTCGCCACCATTGTTTCCTGGGCCACAGAATACGCTCACGCTTGCGCCGGAAGCCGCATGGCGGGAGACCGCATCGGCCACCGCCGCCCCGGCCCGCTCCATCAGCATGATGCCCGGCGTCCCACCCGCGATCGCGATGCGATCCGCCTCCCCCATCTGCGCCACTGTGAGCAAGGCGAGGTCGGTCGTTCGCATGGCTGGGATCGTTGTGCCGGGCATGGCCCATCATGAGAGCAGGTCGCACGGCGCGACAACAAGGCGCCAAGGCAGCATTTGCACTACAATTAGGCGTTTGACTTTTTTTTATGCTGTTTTTTGCCTCTCGATCAGGCGCAAGAAGCCGGGCTGCCACGTGGCRGTGCGCGGGCGCCGATGCTATGAGCAAGACAAGGTGCTTCGCATGCGGCCGGGGATCGTTCAAACTCCCGGATCGCGGCGGGTGCCGCCCGGCTCCGGCCGGGGTCTGGGGCGCAAAGGAGGCCGGTCGGCGCATGAAGAAGATCGAAGCGATCATCAAGCCCTTCAAGCTGGACGAGGTGAAGGAAGCGCTTCAGGAAGTCGGGCTTCAGGGCATCACCGTTCTCGAGGCGAAGGGCTTCGGCCGCCAGAAGGGCCATACCGAGCTCTATCGCGGCGCCGAATACGTGGTCGACTTCCTGCCGAAGGTGAAGATCGAGATCGTTCTGGCCGACGACATGGTCGAGCGCGCGATCGAGGCGATCATGAAGGCCGCCCAGACCGGCCGCATCGGCGATGGCAAGATTTTTGTATCGAGCGTGGAGGGTGCCATCCGCATCCGCACGGGCGAGACAGGCGCGGACGCGATCTGACGATTTCCCGCATCACATGGGTCGAGAGCTGCCGGGTGATTTGGATCCATCCGCAGCGCGCGAGTTTGAGAAATAGCTGGCAAGAGGAATGCTGAAATGAAAAGCGCCAAGGATGTCCTCAAGGCGATCAAGGACAACGACGTCAAATATGTCGATTTCCGCTTCACCGACCCGCGCGGCAAGTGGCAGCATGTGACCTTCGACGTCACGATGATCGACGAGGACATCTTCGCCGAAGGCACGATGTTCGACGGTTCCTCGATCGCTGGCTGGAAGGCCATCAACGAGTCCGACATGCTGCTGATGCCGGATCCGACCACCGCCGTGATGGACCCGTTCTTCTCGGCCGCCACCATGGTCATCACCTGCGACGTGCTCGAGCCCGCCACCGGCGAGCCCTATGGCCGCGACCCGCGCGGCATCGCCAAGAAGGCCGAGGCCTATCTCAAGTCGACCGGCATCGGCGACACCATCTATGTCGGCCCCGAGGCCGAGTTCTTCGTCTTCGACGACGTCAAGATCGCGGCGGATCCGTACAACACGGGCTTCAAGCTCGACAACGTCGAGCTGCCGATCAACGGCATGACCGAGTACGAGGGCGGCAATCTCGGCCACCGCATCGCCACCAAGGGCGGCTACTTCCCGGTTCCGCCGCAGGATTCGGCGCAGGACATGCGCGGCGAGATGCTGGCGGCCATGGCGGCCATGGGCGCCAAGGTCGAGAAGCACCACCACGAGGTCGCTTCCGCCCAGCACGAGCTCGGCCTGAAGTTCGACACCCTGACCCACATGGCCGACACCATGCAGGTCTATAAGTACGCGATCCRCAACGTCGCCCAGAGCTACGGCAAGACCGCGACCTTCATGCCGAAGCCGATCTATGGCGACAACGGCTCGGGCATGCACGTCCACCAGTCGATCTGGAAGAACGGCAAGCCGACGATGGCCGGCAACAAATATGCCGACCTGTCGCAGGAGTGCCTGTGGTACATCGGCGGCATCATCAAGCACGCCAAGTCCCTGAACGCCTTCACCAACCCGTCGACGAACTCCTACAAGCGCCTCGTCCCGGGCTATGAGGCTCCGGTGCTGCTCGCCTATTCGGCGCGCAACCGCTCGGCGTCCTGCCGTATTCCGTGGACGACCTCGCCGAAGGCCAAGCGCGTCGAGGTCCGCTTCCCCGATCCGATGGCGAACCCCTATCTCGCCTTCGCCGCCATGCTGATGGCCGGCCTCGACGGCATCATCAACAAGATCGATCCSGGYCCGGCSATGGACAAGGAYCTCTACGACCTGCCGCCGCGCGAGCTGAAGAAGATCCCGACSGTSTGCGGYTCGCTGCGCGAGGCSCTSGARRSSCTSAAGAAGGACAACGCCTWYCTCAAGGCCGGCGGCGTCTTCAACGACGACTTCATCGAGAGCTATATCGAGCTCAAGATGCAGGATGTGGCGCGCTTCGAGATGACGCCGCACCCGGTCGAGTTCGCGATGTACTACTCCTACTGAGAGCTCGGGCCGGCTCTTTCGAGCCGGCCCACGGCTTCCTCCCGGCCGCGTATCCCGCGGCTACCTTTCACCGGGGCGGCAACGCCCCGGTTTTTTGTTGGCTTCAGGCGCGAACCCTCAGAGATAGCGATTATGGCCGAACGTCACGCTCCCTGCGGCGGTCGCGAGGTCATTGCCGTATTCAACCGTGCCCACACGGTCCAGGCCAGCCCCGGTGAAGACCGTCGGCACGACACCGCCCACGCTCGCGCTCCGCACGATGTTTCCGGAGATCACCACCGAACGTCCGCTTGACGACACTGCGTGGTTCGAGACACCGATCCCCATCTTCGCACCACGAACCAGATTCCCCGTGACGACGAGATCGCGCGCGCCGTCATTGATGCCGGCCTGAACGCCGATGCCGGCGACATTCTCGATCAGGTTGCCCGAAACCACACAATCCTGCTCGACGACGATGCCGTTGCCGCCAGTGGTTCCGCCGGTCACGGCATTGTCGGCCATGCTCGAAATCCGGTTGCCCTCCACGACGACGCTGCGCGAGATGCCGTCATTGTACAGGCCGGAATTGGCGACATTGATCCCGCCGCCGGCGGTATCGATGCTGTTGTTGGACACGATGCAGCCGGTGAGATCGATTCCGGCCCCCGGCGCCTCGATGAAGATCGCGATTTCCCGCGCGCCGAAGATGTTGTTGTTGCTGACATTGTGCAGCCCGCCGCCATTGCAGCGGATGGCCGAGTATTGCGTATTGAAGATCTGGTTGTTGGTAATTGTGACGCCGACCGCCCGGAAGACACTGATGCCGTTGCCATTCTGCCCTGTGCCGCCGGCCACCGTGTCGATGCCGTTGATGAGATTGCCGGAGATTGTGGAGCTGTCRCCGGTGATSGTGTCACGCCAGACCGCGATGCCGTTGTTGCTCATCAGCGCCAGCGAGCAGGACAGCACGTTGATGCGGCCGTTCTCGCTCCAGATGCCGACGGAATGGCTCTGGAGATAAGTGCCGCGGAAGGTGGCTTCCGCCCCCCTTACATAGACGCCGATCCCGGGGGAATAGAGGATGCGGCAATCCTCGAACACGACATCCTTGGCGCCGTTCGCAACCGCGATGAAGGCCGGCCTGCCGGCAACGTAGTCGGACAGCGCACGGTTCTGCCCGTCGAACGAGAGGCCCTCAAAACGCACTTGGCTCTGCCCATCGACAACAAGGAAATTATTCACACCACTGAAGCGAAGCACCACCGAACCCGGAATGGCGCGCGCCAGCAGCGGCTTACCGCCACCATTGCTGGGAAGAACCGTGACCGTGCCTGAATCATACACGCCAGCCTGAAAGAAAAGCGGCCTGTCCTGGCTGCGGGCATAGTCAAAGACGGTTTGCAGGCCTGTGAAATTGGTCCAGCCCGATGTTGCCGCCGCCGTGCGTGCAACCACGGCGTCATCGAACAACGCGAAAGAAGGCATGCGCTCTCTCCTATAGGAACAAAACAAGAACATTCCTATACGAGGAAATTAATCCTGTCAATCGATTCGACTGCGATGCGAGATGCGAACGCGATCGGCGAGCGTGCCTCGGCACAACGCCGAAACGGAGCTGTCGGCTCCTGAGGCCGGAGTTTGCACAGAAACGACGACAGCGCGCTCGGCGTCGGGCGCGTGTCTCAGGGCTTCGCGCTGAGGAGCAGCCGATAGCTCTCGATCGTGCGCCCGACATGCCGCTCCGTCGTCAGCGGGTCGGCCCAATAGCCGCGATAGGCAGCTATGCCCATCGCGCTTGCGCAGGCATCGTCCTTCAGGCGCGTCAGCGCGGCCGAAAGGCCGGCGACATCCCCGCGATCGACGAGGACGCCATCCTCCCCGTCGGCGACCCAGCTCGCTGAACCGGTCGTCCGCGCCAGGATTACCGGCACGCCGAGCGAGCGTGCTTCGGCGATCACCAGCGGTCCAGGCTCGTACCAAAGCGATGGCTGCACCAGGCAACGTGCCTGCGCGATCTCGTCGAAGACACGCTCGGCCGGCACCCAGCCACGAATCTCGGCTTGCGGGTTGAGCCGCGCAATCTCACCGGCAAGCGGCCCTTCGCCGACGAAACGGACGGGCATATCAGCGTCGCGCGCAGCCTTCGCCAGGACATCCGCCGCCTTCTCCTGGGTAAAGCGGCCAAGGAACAGCGCGTGCCGGCTGCGGGCGGCGTTGACCGGCGTGCGCCTTTCCGCCTCCACCATGTTCTCGACCACGACATGCCGGGCCTGCCGCGGCAGAAAAGGTTCCGCGAAACGGCGCGCGAAATCGCTGACATGGATAAAGAGCGGCGCGTCGAGCTTGCGCATCGCCTTGTCGGAGCCGAACTGCCGGGCGACGCGGATCAGCTTGTGCGGATAGGAGGCGCGGTCGCAATTGCAGGCCACGCAGCCGATCGACATCGGCCTGCGTTGACAGAGCGCGTTCGCCTTGAAGTCGAAATAGCCGCCGACCGGACAGAACGAGAAATAGTCGTGAACGGTCAGGGCGACAGGCAGCCCGCTTTCTCCGGCTGCGGCGATGGCAGCCGGACTGAAGGCCTTGGTCCATTGATGGAGGTGCACCAGCGTCTCGTCGCGCGGCTGGCGGGCGAGAAGGTCGCTCAGAAAGCTATAGGCCTGGGCATTCCAGATACCTTGCCTGGCGGCTGCGAGCTTGCTCTCGACCTGCCAGATTTCCTTGCCGGCGAAGTGTTCCACGCTGATCCGCGGATGGTCGAGCCGTTCGGAGATGGGGCCGATGGCGCAAGCGAAGACGATCTCGACACCAGCCTCAGCCAGCCCACGCGCGCTCTCGATGGCGACCTTGGCGGCACCGCCGTTGACCGAACCGAAATCGCTGATAATCACCGCGCGCACGAAAGTCTCCAGGCGGGATTCTGGCCGTCAAAGATTGACGGCACCTACTTGAACGACAGGATCCGCTGCGGTGCGAGCCGCCCGCGCAGCAGGTCCCAGAAAGCGAGGCAGTTCCCCTTCAGCCGGCCGATCCGGTCGACCGGGTTGTTCGGCTTGAGGCTGCCGCCGATATTCGCCGCGACATTGCCAGCGGCAAGCCGCAGAGCGCGGCGCGGCCTGAGCGTGCCCTTGCGCACCAGATAGACCGGGTTGGCGATCTGCGAATAGCCGAAGCGCAGACCGGAGGTCCGTCCGCGCTTGCTGCCGCGGTGCACACCGCGCAGCGAGGTCGAATGCACGATCCGCCCCTGCYCGGCGAGCTGCTGGCAGAAATCGGTGTCCTCCTGCCAGCCATAGAGCGGCAGGTTCTCGTCGAAACGCGCCCCGGCCGCCCGGATCGCCGCGACCCGGAATACCATGTTGCAGCCATAGGCATTCTCGACCGGCGTCAGCCGCGCCTCCGCCGGCGCAATGTCCCGCGCCAGGATCGCCCGGGCTTCCGCGGCAGCGAGGCCGGGCCCGTGGATGCCGTCGGCAAGCACCTGTCCGGTCGCGACAACGATGTCGCCTTCGCGGCCGAGCAACGCCTCCGCCTCGGTGACGAAGGACGGGGCCGGCAGGAAATCATCGTCGAAGAACAGCAGCAGCTCGGCATCGCCGATCGCGTCGAGAATGGCATTGCGTTGCATGCACAGCCCCTGTCGCGGCGCGACCCGCCTGACCGGCACGGCGAGCGTCGCGGCGAAGGACCAGTCGACATCCTCCTCCTGCGCCGGGCAGATCAGGATCTCCGCCGGCAGCCGCTCCTGCCGCGCAAGCTCGGCGAGCGTGTCGCAAAGCACCTCCCGGCGCCCGGCGGTCGCGATCCCGACGACGATCTTCATGGCTGGAGCGTTCCGATCATGCATCCGTCCCTCAATGCGCCAGCCATCGCAGCATGCGGGGCAAGACGGGCAGGCTCGCGAGCATCGTCACGCCGAGCCCGGCCGCGGCGGCCAACACCACGTTCCCGCCAAGCCAGGTCGATATCGCCCAGGCCGCGACGATGGCCAGCAGGGCGGAGGCGAGCGGCAGCCGCGGCATCTCGAACGGCAGCAGGCGCAGCAGCAGCAGGCCGCCGGCGAGCGCGACAAGCGCTCCGACGGCCGCACCGGCCGAGATCGTGAAATCCGTTCCGCCGAACCACGCCGTGGCGGCCAGAGCACCGGCGCACATCAGCGCAGAATCGAATACGGCGAGCCCGGCGATCGCCGCCAACCGACGCTGGAGATGGGCCGCCGTCGGCAACAGGGTCTGCACGATAGCCCGGATCAGCGCCGTGAACGTGATGAGGGGCGCGACACGCAGGAAGGATTCGCGCAGCTCGGGCGCGATCAGCAGCGTCGTGGCGACGGCCAGCAGGCTGAGCACGGCCGCGGCGCCCATCGCCGAGAAGCCGGCGAGCAAGGCATAGTAACGCCCGAGCTCGCGGCGGAATTCGCCGCTGCCGCCATCGCGGTCGAAGAGCTGTACGAGCGATGGATAACGGATGGCGTAGATCGCCGAGACGATCAGGACGAAGGGGCGCTGCAACAGATCGAGTGCTAGCAGCGGCGCGGCAGCCGCCTGCCCTCCCAGCGTGGCGGTGAAGATCGCCTTCAGCCCGAGCGGTGCCAGCATCGCGGCGACGGAGGCTCCCGCGGAGATCCCACCATAGGCGAGATGCCGGCGCATCGCCTCGAGGCTCCAGCGCCCCGGTTCGCCGAAACCGCCGCGCGAGACCAGGATCGCCAGGACGAGATAGGCGAGATAGCCCGCCATGGCGCCGCCGAGGACATGGGCGAAATCCGCCCCGGCCCAGGCGCCGGCCAGCGTGCCGATGGCCATCAGCGAGGCGCGCAGGGCCTGCATCCAGGAGAACAGCCGGAAGGCGTGCCGGAAGCGCAGCATGGTGAGATGGATCTCGCTGCCGCCCTGCACGATCGCCGCGACCGCGCCGAGCCCCGCGACCGGTGCCGGCACGCCGCAGAACCACGCGATCAACGCACCGACAGCGCAAAACCCGCAACAGGCCAGGAATTCCGAGGTGATGGTCCCGCGCTCGGTCGCCTCGCTCTGCGCGTCGGGGCCGGGATAGAAGCGGCTGCAGGCGAAGCGAATCCACTCGAAGCAAGCGATCGCCCCGAACTGCACGACCGAGATGAACAGCGAATAGGCCGTGAACTCCGCCGCCGGCAGCCGGTGCGCGACAACGAGCAACAGCCCCAGCGCCAGAACGGCCTGGTAGATATAGGCTCCGAGCGCAGCGATCTTCGCCATCGCGGCCTCAGCCTGCGACAGTGGCGGCGACGCGGCCTGTCAGACCGGCACTGGCAATGATGGCACCGTTCACGCGCGAAACCCTCCACCGTCAGGCGTAGGGCCGAAAGGTTGATATTTCGCGTCGGGGAGCACCGGACCGAACCACGAACCGGATGCCAGCGCCCGGACGGGGGCGCCGGCACGATCCGGAAGGGGCGCCGCGCCCCGGCCGTCAGGGATCAGGAGAAGTGCAGGACGGCGAAACCGGCGCCTGCCGCAACGGCAGCGAGCCACCAGAGCCCTCGCGAAGACGTCCAGTCCAGGCGCGGCGCTTCCGCCACGACGCGGGCATCCTCATAGCCGAAGGACTCGCCGGCCAGACGCGCAGCGCGCTGAAGCCCAGCCATTCTCGTCACAGGAAACGACTGACGCGACACCACGGCGACCTCCCCCTAGGCTGATCTTAGCGCATTGCGAATCGCCGCATAGGCCCGATCACGCACATCATCCTGATCCTTGCCGCTTAACGCAGCCTGAATGGACCGGGTTCCGGCAGAGGTTCACGACGATCCATGACCTGCCGATGACGGCGAGCAACGCAAGGCTCCTGACAGATGTGGAAGGCGAGGTTTTTATAGCGGCCGGCGCGGTCTATAAGCGGCCGCGAAGCGCAGGACGGGTCGGAATGCGCTAGAGTTTAGCGTTGCGAATCAGGAAGCATTTGGCGCGATGGCGGAGAATGGCGATCTTTTCGGCTCGGACGCGGAGCGGCCGGCTGAGGCTGGCCCGAAGCCGGAACTGCGCGCACCCGCCGAGGCTCCGAAAGCGCCGCGCGGCGGCGCAGGAGCTGCGCGCAACGGAACCCTGTCCGAGACCGGCTATGACGCCTCCGCCATCGAGGTGCTGGAGGGGCTCGAGCCCGTCCGCCGTCGGCCAGGCATGTATATCGGCGGCACCGACGAGCGCGCGCTGCACCACCTCTTCGCCGAGGTGATCGACAACGCCATGGACGAGGCCGTGGCCGGCCACGCCACCTTCATCGACGTCGAACTGTTCGAGGACGGCTCGATCGCGGTGACGGACAATGGCCGCGGTATCCCGGTCGACCCGCATCCGAAATTCCCCGGCAAGTCGGCGCTCGAAGTCATCATGACGACGCTGCATGCCGGCGGCAAATTCGACTCCAAGGCCTATGAGACCTCGGGCGGCCTGCACGGCGTCGGCGTTTCCGTCGTCAACGCGCTCTCAGATCGGCTCGAAGTCGAAGTCGCGCGCGGCAAGACGCTCTATCGCCAGATCTTCTCGCGCGGCCTGCCCCAGGGACCATTGGAGACGGTCGGTGCCGTCGCCAACCGGCGCGGCACCAGGGTCCGCTTTCACCCGGATGCGCAGATCTTCGGCGAAGGCGCGCATTTCTCGCCTGCCCGCCTGTTCCGCATGGCGCGGTCGAAGGCCTACCTCTTCGGCGGCGTCGAGATCCGCTGGACCTGCGCGCCGGCGCTGCTGAAGCCGGAGGGCGATGTCGCGGCGGAAGCCGTGTTCCGCTTTCCCGGCGGCTTGCGCGACTATCTCGGTCGCGAGATCGAGGGCAAGGACCTCGTCGCCGAGCCGATCTTCTCCGGCAAGATCACGAAGGAAGGCGGCCACGGCTCGCTCGAATGGGCCATCGCCTGGCTCGCCACCGGCGAGGACGGCTTCTCCTCCTCCTATTGCAATACGATCCCGACTCCCGAAGGCGGTACCCATGAGCAGGGCCTGCGCATCGCCCTGCTGCGGGGCCTGCGCGACCATGCCGAGCGCATCGGCCAGTCGAAGCGCATGGCGCAGGTCACCTCCGACGACGTGATGGCGACCTGCGCCGCCATGCTCTCGGTCTTCATCCGCGAGCCGGAATTCCAGGGCCAGACCAAGGACAAGCTCGCGACGCTGGAAGCCTCCCGCATCGTCGAGAACGCGGTGCGCGACGCCTTCGACCACTGGCTTGCCGCCGCACCTCAGCAGGCGCTGCGCCTGCTCGACTGGTCGGTGGATCGCGCCGAGGAGCGGCTGCGCCGCCGCCTCGAGAAGGAAGTCTCGCGCAAGACCGCGACGCGGAAGCTCCGCCTGCCCGGTAAGCTCGCCGATTGCTCCAATGCCGGCGCGGCCGGCTCCGAGCTTTTCATCGTCGAGGGTGACTCGGCCGGCGGCTCTGCCAAGCAGGCGCGCAACCGCGCCAACCAGGCGATCCTGCCCTTGCGCGGCAAAATCCTCAACGTCGCCAACGCCACGCGCGAGAAGCTCAACCAGAACCAGCAGCTCGCCGACCTGATCCTGGCGCTCGGCTGCGGCATCGGCACGCAGTTCCGCGAGGACGACCTGCGCTACGAGAAGGTCATCGTGATGACGGACGCCGATGTCGACGGCGCCCATATCGCCTCCCTGCTCGTCACCTTCTTCTGGCGCCAGACGCCGAAGCTGATCGAGAAGGGTCATCTCTACCTTGCCGTGCCGCCGCTCTACCGGCTCCAGCACGGCGGCAAAAGCGTCTATGCCCGGAACGACGCCCACAAGGACGAGCTGATCGAGACCGTCTTCAAGGGCAAGAAGCCGGAGATCTCGCGCTTCAAGGGCCTGGGCGAAATGATGCCGCAGCAGCTCAAGGAAACCACCATGGACCCGGCCAAGCGCTTGCTGCTCAAGGTCATGGTGGACCATGAGGCGAGGGAAGAGACCTCCGATACGGTCGAGCGGCTGATGGGCAACAAGCCCGAGGCCCGCTTCATCTTCATCCAGGAGCGGGCGGCCTTCGCCGGCGAGCTGATCGACCTGTGATCGCCGGCGGCGAGCCCGGCATTTCTGCAAGGCTGCACCTCAGCGCCGCCGGGCTGCCCGCTTGCGAAAGGATTGGCAGGGTTCGCGCATGTCGAACCCCTTCCGCTTCCCGGACGATCATGATCGCAGAAGCCGCGCCCCGCTCGGCGAGCCGTCCCTGACGATATGGCCGAGCCTGCTCCACCTCCATCTCGACGCGACGGCGATCTGGCGGCGCCCGCCGGGAACGCCTCCTGGGACGACATCCGGATCTTCAACGCCATCGCCAGCGGCGGGTCGATGGCCGTGGCGGCGGCGCGGCTGGGCTTAAGCGAGGCCACCGTCACGCGCAGGCTCAAGGTGCTGGAGAAGGATCTCGGCCTCCAGCTCTTCATCCGCGAGGCCAACCGCCTCGTTCCGACGGCGATCGGCATCGAGCTCGCGGCGGAAGCCGGTGAGGTCGAGGCGGCCACCCGGCGCTTCCTGTCGCGGGCCGATGCCGCTCGTCCGCTCGCCAATGCGCCGGTGCGCGTCACCGCGACGACCTCGATCAGCCTGTTCCTGACCATGCACGCCACCACGGTCTCCAGGGATGCCGGCGGCGTCGAAATCGTCATCATCAGCACGCGCGACCGGCTTAGCCTCGCCCGTGGGGAAGCCGACATCGCGCTGAGGATGAGCAACCCGCCAGCGGAACCGGGCTATTACGCGCAGAAGATCGGCCGGCTGATGCAGGCGCTCTACTGCCGCCACGATGTCGATCCGGCGACGGCGCCGATCATCTCGGTCAACCGCGAAACCTCCTCGCGCATCGACGATCATATCCTGCGTTTCGCGGCCGGCAGGCCGATTGCGGCCCGAGTCGGCGATTCCGCGGCACGCTATGAAAGCATCCGCTCGGCCGGCGCGCTGTCGATGGCGCCCTGCTTCATGGCCGATCTCGACCCCGGCCTCCGGCGCATCGCACCGCCGCCGGACGCGACCGGCGACGACATCTACCTGCTCTCGCATGACGTCTCGCGCCAGCGCGCCGGCGTCGGCGCCGTGCTGGCGGCGCTGCGCAAGCTCTTT
The DNA here is from genome assembly GCF_052113865.1 of Allobosea sp. TAB14. Classification (NCBI taxonomy): domain Bacteria; kingdom Pseudomonadati; phylum Pseudomonadota; class Alphaproteobacteria; order Hyphomicrobiales; family Alloboseaceae; genus Allobosea; species Allobosea sp. TAB14. The sequence goes on from NZ_JBFRDQ010000024.1 coordinate 25,944, forward strand.
CGCGAGCATCGGGCGCGCCTCGAAGGGCGATCGGCCGAGACCGGCCCCTTATCCTGAAAATGCCGCGCTTTCCGGAAAGATCCGGCTAACCAAGCTTTTACCGCTCTCGGTGCATGCTTGCGCCATACCCGTGCGGACACGGGACACGGAGAGCGCAATGCGCCTGATCCAACTGTTCTGGAAGAACAATCGCGGCACGGCGGCCATCGACATTGCCAAGGCCGCCGCGGCCATCGCCTTCCTGTCGGTCATCGCCGCCAATTTCGTCTCGAACCAGACGGCCGGCCTCGACAGGGACAAGCTGGCGCAGGCGAGCCTTGCCGCCGCGAAGCGCCAGCCGGTCGATCCGATGGTCACCGGCTCCATCAGCCAGACTGCGAACGCGACGAAGCTCGACCCCTGCGCCCTGCCCCGCTGATTTCAGGCCAGCCAGCGCGCCAGTTCCGCCGCCACCCGTTCCGGCTCCTCCAGCGTCGAGAGATGGCCGCAGCCCGGCAACGTCGCCAGCCGGGCCTTCGCGCCGGCGAGCCCCGCCATTTCCTGCGCCTCCGCCACCGGGGTGATCTCGTCCTCCTCACCGACCAGCACCAATGTCGGAAGGGATAGGCCCGTCAGGACCGGTCGCGAATCCGGCCGCTTCATGATGGCCTTCTGCTGACGCACGAAACCGTCGGCGCCGATATCGTCGGCCATCCGGCGCACCAGCAGCCGCAACGGCTCGTCCGTCAGCCGGGCGGGCGCCACCAGGCGCTGCCAGAGCAGTGTCGTGACGTTGTCATAGGCCCCCTTCTCCGCGAGATCGATCATCTGGGCGCGGGGCTCATTGCTTTCGGGGGTCGCCGGCTTGGCGCTGGTGTCGAGCAGCGCCAGCCTCGTGACGCGCTCCGGTGCCCGGCGCAGCACCTCGAAGGCGACATAGCCGCCCATCGACAGCCCGCAGAGCGCAAAACGCGGCGGCGCGGCTGCCAGAAGACGCTCAGCGATGGCACCGAGGCTGTCGTCGCGGCTGTGTTCTGCGACCAGAACGAGGCGGCCATCGGCCAGCCGCGACCATTGCGGAGCATAGAGCGCGGCGGTGCAACTGAGGCCGGGGACGAGAACGAGCGGGTCCTTCATCGGGCAAAAATCGTCCTTTTCTGGCTACGTGATTGACTTTGCCGCGTTTTCTTTGCATTCCACACGGGTCCGAAGGCGCGCAGGAACTGTTGTCGCGCCAGCGTGGCGGTTGATGGACCCATCCCGCCGCGTGTCACCGACTCTGAAGAAGCGCCATACGCATGTCATTTGCCGAACTCGGCCTGAGTGAAAAGGTTCTGACGGCTGTCACGGCCGCCGGCTATAGCACACCGACTCCGATCCAGGCCCAGGCCATTCCGCATGTGCTGGCCCGCAAGGACGTTCTGGGCATCGCCCAGACCGGCACGGGCAAGACGGCGGCCTTCACCCTGCCGATGCTGACGATCCTGGAGACGGGCCGCGCCCGCGCCCGGATGCCGCGCACGCTGATCCTGGAGCCGACGCGCGAGCTTGCCGCGCAGGTCGAGGAGAACTTCACCCGCTACGGCGTCAATCAGAAGCTTTCGGTCGCGCTGCTGATCGGCGGCGTCTCCTTCGGCGACCAGGACGCCAAGATCACCCGCGGCGTCGACGTGCTGATCGCGACGCCCGGCCGCCTGCTCGACCATGTCGAGCGCGGCAAGCTGCTGCTCACCGGCGTCGAGCTTCTCGTCATCGACGAGGCCGACCGCATGCTCGACATGGGCTTCATCCCGGATATCGAGCGCGTCTGCAAGCTCGTGCCCTTCACCCGGCAGACGCTGTTCTTCACGGCGACCATGCCTCCCGAGATCACCCGGATCTCCGAGCAGTTCCTGCATAATCCGGTCCGTGTCGAGGTCTCGCGCCCCGCGACCGCAGCCACCACCATCACGCAGCGGCTGATCGCCTCCAACCCGCAGGATTTCGAGAAGCGCGAGACGCTGCGCAAGCTCATCAAGGGCGCGACCGATCTGCAGAACGCCATCGTCTTCTGCAACCGCAAGCGCGATGTCGCGACGCTGCACAAATCGCTGTTGCGCCACGGCTTCCCGGCCGTCGCCCTGCATGGCGACATGGACCAGTACGCCCGCATGGCGGCGCTCGAATCCTTCCGCAYCGGCGAGAACCCGATCCTGGTCGCGAGCGACGTCGCCGCGCGCGGCCTCGACATTCCGGCCGTCAGCCACGTCTTCAACTTCGACGTGCCGACCCATGCCGAGGACTATGTCCACCGCATCGGCCGCACCGGCCGCGCCGGTCGCGAAGGCGCCTCCTTCACCATCGTCACCCGCCATGACGACAAGCTCGTCGCCGCGATCGAGAAGCTCACCGGCCAAAGCATCGCCTATGAAGGAGCGGGTCTCGACGCCTTGCCGCCGGGAGCCCCCCGCGAGGAACGCCGCGGCAAGCGCGACGACAAGCGCCCGTCTTCCCGGGACCGCGGACGGGGCGAGCGCGACCGTGGACGCAACGAACGCCGTCCGCGCAGCCATAGCGAAACGGAAGCCGCCCCCGCCGTCGTCGAGGCTGTCGAAGAGCGGCGCGACGCCGCGCGGCGCCCGCGTCCACAGGTGGAAGCCGAGCAGCCCATCCGCCCCGGAACCCCGGAGCGCAAGGAGCGCGACGGGCGGCGGCGCAATCGCGACGACGATGACGGCCCGCAGGTGAAAGGCCTCGGCGATCATGTGCCGGCCTTCCTGCTGCGGCCGGTTCGGATCGGTTGACGCTGCGGCATAAACCCGATTTTAACGGCCTTTACTTGATATCTCCGTCGTCGCGGTGCGAAAGTCTCGCGATGGACGGGCGCATGCCGCCGTATATGCGGACAGGATGTCCCGCTTCGATTGAATGATCGAAGTCGACGTGGCCGAAAGCCGCGACCCGCTTCGCACGGGAATGGCATGATATGGACGAAGCCCCGGTTTCCGCCCATCACGACCTGGCCGAGCGCGTCGTCGCCGCCATGCGGCAGCATGATTCACCGAGCTATCCGCGCGCCTTCGAGGTCTGGTATGCMCATCTGAGCGGCGAGATGCCGGCGGTCAGCCTGGCGCTGAACGCCATCCTCGCCGGCAGCGACGGCAAGGTCACGGCCGCCGATATCGACAGCCTCTATGAGCGCTTCATCAATACCGAGCGCTTTTCGCGGCAGGCGGAGCGCACCAGCCTGCAGGTGCTGGGCGAGATCGACAGCATGATGGCGCTGATCGACAAGGCGCTCGGCTCCAGCGAGCTCTATCACGGCAGGCTGGCGGCGATGTCGGAAGACGTCCCACCGATGACCGACCGGCAGAAGCTGCGCGAATGGGTTGAGGCGCTGGTCATGTCGACCCGCGAGGAAGTGACGCGCAAGACCCAGCTCGAAGCGGAGCTGCGCAACAGCTCCAACGAGATCCGCAACCTGCGCGAGGCGCTGGAATCGACGCGCGCCGAAGCCCTGACCGATCCGTTGACCGGCCTCGCCAACCGCCGCCATTTCGAGGAGATGCTGCAGAAGTCGATCGACCAGGCCACGCTTCGGCGCGAGCCCTTCGCGCTGGTGATGGCCGATATCGACTTCTTCAAGCGCTTCAACGACGCCCATGGACACCTGACGGGCGATCAGGTGCTGCGCCTCGTCGCACGCACGATGAAGGACAAGTTCAAGGACAAGGCGGTCATCAGCCGCTTCGGCGGCGAGGAGTTCGCGATCATCCTGCCGGAGGCCGACCTGATCGCCGGAAAGTTCGGCGCTGAGACGGTGCGCCAGGCCCTGCTCACCCGCGAGCTGATCAAGCGTGATCTCGACCGATTCGCCGCAACCGCAGGCCGAGACCTGGTTGGGATTGTTGAAGACGAAGGTCGAGGAAAAGCGATCGGTCCTGAAGTCGAGCTCTGTGCCGAGCAGGAACAACACCGCCTTGGCATCGACGATCACGGTCGCGTCCTTTTCGGAGACGACCTCGTCACCCTTATTGATCTCGCGGGCGATCTCGAAGGTGTACTCCATGCCGGCGCAGCCACCCTTCTTCACGCCGACCCTGAGGCCGAGCGCCGGCGCGGCATCGCCCGCGCTCTGCGCCATGATCTCGCGGATGCGGGCAGCGGCTGCATCGGTCAGAGAGATGACCTTCAGCCCGGGTATCGAAAACATTGTTGTCCCTCCTCGACCGGGTTCAAGGCCCGGTGAAGCAACATGATGGACCTAACATAGGGATTGCAGGCGCTTCCGTCGAGGTGCGGCGCGACACAGCTGGCGCGCCATGCGTTCATGCGCCGGCATCCTCGCGCGCCATGCATTGCGGTTCGCCCTCCGGCATGCACTCTGGAGCGCCTTCGATCCCAGCGTCAGGGAAGCCATGCCTCAACGCCTGCACCGCCCCGAAGCCCTCCGCTCCCTCGTCCGCGACATGGTCACCAGGGCCGGCTGGAGCGCGCAGGAGGCCGAGGAGACCGCCGACCACCTCGTCCTCGCCAATCTGAGCGGCCATGACAGCCACGGCGTCGGGATGATACCGCTGTATTTCCAGTCCCTTGCCGACGGAAACCTCAAACCCGAATCGAAGGGCGAGATCCGCCTCGACGCGGCGCCCTTCCTGATCGTCGACGGCAACATCGCCATCGGCCAACCCACCGCGCGCAACGCCGTCGACCGCGCCGTCGAGATCGCCAGGACCGGTGGCGTCGCCATCGTCAACCTGCTCGATTCGCACCATATCGGCCGCATCGGCCACTATGCCGAGGTTGCGGCGGCGGCCGGGCTGATCTCCTTCTTCTGGGTCAATGTCGCCGGCCGGCCGCCGATCGTCGCACCCTTCGCTGCCAAGGAAGCACGCTTCGGCACGAACCCGCATGCGATCGGCATTCCCGTCCCCGGCGGCGATCCGCTGATCCTCGATTTCGCGACGAGCCGCATGGCGCATGGCAAGGCCCGCGTCGCGCTCAACAAGGGCGAGCAGGTGCCGCCCGGCTACATCATCGACGGCGAGGGCCGCCCCACGACCGACCCTTCCCATGTCTTCGCCAGCCCGGACCGGCCGCTCGGCGCGCTGCTGCCCTTCGGCGACCATAAGGGCGCCGGCCTTTCGCTGATCGCCGAATTGCTCTCGGCGGGGCTGATGGGTGCGGCGCGCATCGACCAGAAGCCGCAAAAGAGCTGGACCATCAATTCGCTCTTCGGCGTGCTGATCGACCCTGCCCGGCTCGAGCCCGATGCCGGGCTGCGCAAGAGCCGCATCGACAGCTACCTCGCCTTCGTGCGCGCCGCCAAGCCGCAGGATCCGGCCAACCCCGTCCTGGCGCCGGGCGACAAGGAGCGGAAGGTCCGGATCGAGCGCGCCGCCGCCGGCATCCCGCTCGACGACGAGACCTGGTCGCAGATCAAGGCCGCCGCCGCCCGCTACGGCATCGACGCCGACAGCTATTGAGCCCCTCATGCTGCAAGTGGCCTACAACGCCTTCTGGGCCGCCCTGCCGGCGACCAGCCATGTCGTCCAATGGGGCGGCGCGGATGTCTGGAAGGTCGGCGGTAAGGTCTTCGCCATCGCGCGGCCGCAGGAGGACGGTGAGATGGCGGTGAGCTTCAAATGCTCGCCGCTGGCTTTCGACATTCTGAGGGAGCAGCCGGGCCTGAGGCCCGCGCCCTACCTCGCCTCGCGTGGCATGAAATGGATCCAGTGGCTGTCGCCCGAGAGCATGCCGGACGACGCCTTGCAGGATTATCTGCGCGAAAGCCACCGCCTCGCCGCCGCAGGGCTGACGAAGCGGGTGCGCGCCGAACTGGGCCTATAGGAGCGCTTCGCCCCGGAAC